>DATABU010000618.1:0-3900 GCA_036259415.1 Longimicrobiaceae bacterium | reverse complement strand
CGCTGCCGGGACGGGTACGCGCCTTGCCGCTCGTGCAGCCTCCGTCCACGTGCCCACCCGGAAGCGCCGCCCGATGCCGAACCGACTCGCGAACGAGACCAGCCCCTACCTGCTGCAGCACCGGGACAACCCGGTGGACTGGTATCCCTGGGGCCCGGAGGCGCTGGAGCGCGCGCGCGCCGAGGACCGGCCCATCCTGCTCTCCGTGGGCTACTCGGCCTGCCACTGGTGCCACGTGATGGAGCACGAGTCGTTCGAGGACCCCGAGACCGCCCGGGTAATGAACGACCTGTTCGTGAACATCAAGGTCGACCGGGAGGAGCGCCCAGACATCGACTCCATCTACATGACCGCCGTGCAGCAGATGACCGGGCACGGCGGGTGGCCGATGACGGTCTTCCTCACCCCGGAAGGAGTTCCGTTCTACGGCGGGACCTACTACCCGCCCGAGCCGCGGCACGGGATGCCCTCCTTCCGCCAGCTCATGCACGCGGTCCACGAGGCGTACCGGGAGCGCCGCGCGGACGTGGACCGCAGCGCCGCCGAGCTGCACTCCCTGCTCCGCGAGGGGATGTCCGCACGCGCCCGGCCGGGAGCGCTGGACCCCTCGCTCCTGGACCGCGCCTTCGAGCAGCTCGCCGCGCGGTTCGACGCGCGCCACGGCGGGTTCGGCGGCGCACCCAAGTTCCCGCAGCCCATGCTGCTGGAGTTCGCGCTGCGGCACTGGAAGCGCACCGGGAGCGCGGAGGCGCTGCACATCGTCCAGCACACGCTGCGGAGCATGTCCGCCGGGGGGATGTACGACCAGGTGGGGGGCGGCTTCCACCGCTACAGCGTGGACGCGCGCTGGCTGGTCCCCCACTTCGAGAAGATGCTCTACGACAACGCCCTGCTCGCCCGCGTCTACCTGTATGCCTGGCAGGCCACCGGCGACGCCGAGTACCGGCGCGTGGTCGAGGAGACGCTCCTCTACGTGCGGCGGGAGATGCGCTCGCCGGAGGGCGGCTTCCGCTCCGCGCTGGACGCCGACAGCGAGGGCGAGGAGGGGAAGTTCTACGTCTGGTCACCCGACGAGGTGGACGCGCTGCTCGGAGACGAGGACGGGCCCCTCTTCCGCGCCTTCTACGACGTGGAGCCGGGCGGCAACTTCGAAGGGAAGAGCATCCTGCACGTGGACCGCGCCGCGGAGGAGGTCGCCGCGGAGGCCGGCGTCCCCGTGGAGCGGCTGGAGCACGCCCTCGCGCGCGGCCGCGAGGTCCTCTACGAGGCGCGTGCCCGGCGCGTCTGGCCGGGGCTGGACGACAAGGTGCTCACCGCCTGGAACGCGATGATGCTGCGGACCTTCGCGGAAGCCGGCCGGGTCCTCGGGAACGCCGACTACCTGGAGACCGCGGACGCGAGCGCCGACTTCCTGCTGCGCGAGCTGCGCCCCGCCGGACGGCTGCTCCGGACCTGGAAGGAGGGCCGCGCCAAGATCGCCGCCTTCCTGGAGGACCACGCCCTGCTGGCCGATGCGCTGGTGTCGCTCTACGAGGCCACCGGCGACCCCCGCCGGGTCGAGGCCGCCCGCGAGCTGGCCGACGCCATGCTGGAGCGCTTCTGGGACGAGGACGAGGGCGTCTTCTACGACACGGCTACCGACGCCGAGGCGCTGGTGGTGCGCCCCCGCGACACCTTCGACAACGCGACCCCCTCCGGCAACTCCGCAGCGGTCACCGCGCTCCTCCGTCTCGCGGGGCTCACGGGCGAACCCCGCTACACCCGCGTCGCCGTCCGCGTGCTGGAGGGGATGGCCGAGCTGACCACGCGCGTTCCCCAGGGCTTCGGCCAGCTCCTCTCCGCCCTGGACTTCCACCTCGCCACGCCGCAGGAGGTGGTGGTGGTTGGCCGCCCCGGCGAGCCCGGCGCCGAGGCGCTGCTGGACGTGCTCCGGCTCCGCTTCCTCCCCAACACCGTGCTCGCCCCCGCCGCCCCCGACCTCCCGGCCGAGGCGGCGGAGCGGATCCCGCTCCTGCAGGGACGCACGCTGGTCGACGGCCGCGCCGCCGCCTACGTCTGCGAGCGCTACGCCTGCCGCCGCCCCGTGACCGATCCCGAGGAGCTCGCGGAGCTCCTCGGCTGAGCGCTCCGCACTTGCCCGGGGGCGGGCGGCGCGCGAAACTGTGCCGACGCCCGCCCGCGCCGCCGCCCACGCACCCCCGCATGCGACCTCGTCCGCACCCGCGCGCCCCGGCGGCCGCGGCGTCCCTCCAGCACCTGGCCGACGGGCGGTAGCCCGGCCGCATCCCCCGAACCCGCTTCCAATGTCCCAGTACTTCGGCGGCATCGACTTCTCCGGCGCCAAGGAGCCCCTCTCCAACCTGTGGACCGCCGTTGCGCGGGAGCAGGAGGGCAAGCTGCACGTGGTGGCCCTCTGCCCGCACGCCTTCCGGCAGGACCTGGGGCACTACGTCGCCGGGGGGTGGCGGAAGCAGGTGGAAGCGGCCGGGGACGCGCCCATCCTCTGGGGCGCCGACTTCCCCTTCGGGCTCCCCGGCGGGGCCGCGGCGGCGCTCGGGGAGCGCGCGGGCGGGTGGGCGGAGCTGGCCGCGTGGGTGGCCGACCGACCGGCCGACGAGGTGCGCGCGGCCTTCCCCGAACACCACAAGGCCCCCCGCCGCACCGACACGGGGGGGGCCATGGCGCCGCTCGACCTGCGGCTCTACAAGCAGACCGCCGAGGGGCTCCGCTGGCTGCACGAGCTGCGCGAGACCGGCGAGGTGTCCATCGTCCCGCTGGCGCCCGACCCACGCGCCCGGACCACGCTGGTGGAGGTCTACCCCTCCGGCACCGTCGCCGACCTGGGGATCCGCTGCCGCCGCACCCCGTCCCGGCCGGGCGAGGTGCGCGCCCGCCCCGCGGCGCTCCGGCCGTACCTGACCTTCGCCGACTCGTGCCTCGAAGCCATCGCCGTCACCCTGGAGGACGCCTGGGACGCGACCATCGCCTGCCTCACCGCCTACCTGGCGCGCCAGGACCTGGACCAGCCGTTTCGTCTGCACCCCGGCGAGCGGGAGGTCATCGAGCGGGAGGGGTGGATCTACCGGGCTCCTGCGGCGCTGGGGTGAGCTGGTTCGAATGCGAGATTGGGCGTGCCCCTCGCTGGCGCTCGGGTCGGGCTGCGGCTCCGTAGGGCAGCAAACTATGCTGCCCAACGGAGGCGAGCCCCGACGGAACTGCTGTCGGGTCTCGCCGCTTCGCGCTCGCATCCCTCACGCAGGGCACCAGCAGGGGGCAGGTGTTGCAGTTCTGGGGCGCAACTCGGGAGGACGGGGGAGGCTCCGGAGGAGGGCGTATGTCCGAGCCTCTCCGCCCCCTGAAACACTCTTCAGAGGTGGGCGAGTTACGCACCGACGGAGGAGCCTCCCCCGTCCGACCCCCTCGCGGAAACCCGCCTGAGCGCTCCGGCCGTTCTCCCCTCCGCTTGCGGGGAGGGGGTCCCGCCGTTCTACGCGCGGCCGTGGTCCGGGCGCCGTCTCCTCGCCAGGAGCCGGGCGTAGACGGCGACGTTCACCACGATCACTCCAACGCCCAGTGCGACCTGGAGCTCGCGCGTGAGGCCCGACGGGTAGATCAGGGCCACCACGTAGTGCTCCACGAAGCCGCCCTCGTAGCCCGCCTGGCCCCCCAGCTGGCGCAGGTGCTTCTCCAGGGGGGTGAGCGGGCAGATCCAGCCGGCGAAGCTGATGAGGGCGCCCCACGCGGCGGCGGGGAGGTGCGCCCAGGCCAGGCGGGGCCAGCGGAGCACCAGCAGGCCCCCGAGCGCCACGAAGAGCACGAAGGCCAGGTGCACCAGCAGCACGGCGTCGGCGAGCAGGCGATGGGTCATGGCCGCAGGATGGCGAACGGGCGGGGGGGGGG
>DATABU010000617.1:0-8140 GCA_036259415.1 Longimicrobiaceae bacterium | reverse complement strand
CGGGGCGCGGAGTTCCGCGCCCCGGAAGCCGGCGGCCTACTGCTGCTCCGTGGGCTGCGCGGGCTGCGGCTCCTCCTGCTGCCCCGGGGTGGGGACGGCGCCCGCCGGGGGGGCCGCCGGCGCGGGCTGCGCCGCGCGCAGGGTCTGCATCTGCTTCACCACCTCGGGGAAGGTCCCCTCGTTGACCTCGAACTCGTAGGCGCTCCGCAGCGCCGGCCCCAGCGGCCCGAGCTGCGGGACCTGCCGGGTGCCGCTGATGGCGCCCTCGATGAGCTCGCGGACCCGCGCCGAGACCGCCTCGGCCGAGGCACCGCGGGGGAGCGGGCGGTTGAAGCCCGCCTGGCGGACCAGCTGGTTGATGGCCTCGCGGGTGCCGCGGCGGATGGTGTCCAGCTGCGCCGTGCTCGGCGCGATCTTGCGGGTCGCGGCCTCGCGGAGGAGCAGCTCCTTGTGGGTCATCTGCTCCACCAGGTCGTCGACCTGCTCGTCGGTCGCCTGGCCGAAGCTGGCGCGCGCCTGCTGGGGGATGGTGCGCAGGAACGTCGCGAACTCGCCGGTGGTGAGCTCGCCGCCGCGGTACGAGGCCATGACGCGCTCGGCGGCGCGGCCGCGGAGCTGCAGGTTCTCCTGCTCGGCCAGCTCGCGGGCGATCTTGGCCGCGCCGGGGGCCACCTTCACGTCGGCGGCCTGCGTCAGCGAGTCCACGTACGCCTTCTCGGCGTCCTGCTGCGCCTTCTGCACCAGGAACTGCACGAAGCCCTCGCGCTGCTCGCCCCCCAGCTGCGTCTGGCGGCGGTCCTCCACGCGGATCACGTGGTACCCGAAGGGGGTCTCCACCACCGGGCTCACCTGGCCGGGCTGGAGCTGGAAGGCGGCCTCCTCGAAGGGCGCCACCATGCGGCCGCGGCCGAAGTAGCCCAGGTCGCCGCCCTGCGCCTGGCTGCCGGGGTCCTGCGAGTACTGGCTCGCGAGCGCGGCGAAGTCCTCGCCCGCCGCGGCGCGGGCGCGCACCGCCTCGGCCTGCCGGCGGACGCTGTCGCGCGCCGTGGGGGACGCCTCGGCGGGGACCTGGAAGAGGATGTGGCGGGCGCGCACCTCGGCGCCCGGGCCCTCGCTGGCCCAGCGCTGCTGGATCTCCGCCTCGGTGAAGGTCGTGTCGGGCCGGATGACCTGCTCGCGAAGCCGCATCATCACCATCTGCTCGCGCTGAGGGGCGACGAGCTGCTCCATGTCAAGCACCGCCAGAGTGGTGTCCTCGGCGGCAGCGGTGGCGAGCAGGGTGTAGTCCACCCACATGTTCGCCAGCTCCTGCACCACCTCGGGGGTGGCGGGGATCTGCGGGTTGGCCGCCAGCATGCGGGCGGCGTCCTCCACCTTCAGCTCCTTGCCTGCGGCCCTGGCGACCACGTCGGTGTGCGCGGTCATCGCCTTGCCGAAGCTTCCGCACCCCCCGGCGAGCAGGGGGGCGGCGGCCAGCACGGCCCAACGGGACAGCTTCATGCGTGTCTCCAGCAACGGGTGAACGGGTTGTATGCCTGCGGAACGGTCGTACGACGGACGGACTACACCTCGGTGGCGCGCTCCCGCTCCAGCTCCCGGAGCGCCTCCACCAGGGTGGAGAGGATGGGCTCGGTGCCGCGACGGTGAAGCGTGAGCGAGAGCGGGATCGGGCGGCGCACCTCCACGTCGAAGAGGCGGGCGGAGAGCACGCGCTGCAGCGTCGCCATGCGGGGGACCACCCCCTGGCTGAAGTTGAGCCGCACGTCCCAGGGGCGCACCAGCAGCCGCTCGATCCCCAGCGCCCCGCCCAGCAGGCGGAGCGAGGCGGTGGCGAGGAGCGCCTCCACCTCCGGCGGGATGGGCCCGTAGCGGTCGCGCAGCTCCCGGCGGAGCGCCTCGATCTGCTCGGGCCTCTCCTCGCGCGCCAGCCGCCGGTAGAAGTGGAGCTTCTGCGCCTCGTCGGGGACGTACTCGTCGGGGATCAGCGCGACGCCGTCCACCGACACATCGGTGGCCTGCCGGGAGGCGGCCCGGCCGTCGCCCTTCATCTGCCGGACGGTCTCCTCCAGCAGCCGCATGTAGGTGTCGAAGCCCACCGCGTGCACGAAGCCCGACTGCTCCGAGCCGAGGATGTTACCCGCGCCCCGCAGCTCGAGGTCCTTGAGGGCGATGCGGTAGCCGCTCCCCAGCTCGGTGTAGTGCTCCAGCACCCGCAGGCGCTTCTCGGCCTCCTCCGAGACCTCGTCCGGGACCAGCAGGTAGCAGTAGGCGCGGTGGTGGCTCCGCCCCACGCGGCCGCGGATCTGGTACAGCTGCGACAGGCCGAAGTGGTCCGCGCGGTTGACGATCAGGGTGTTGGCGCGGGGGACGTCCAGCCCGGACTCGATGATGGCGGTGGCGACCAGCACGTCCACCTCCCCCTCGATGAACCGGGTCATCACCTCCTCCAGCTCCTTCTCCTTCATCTGCCCGTGCGCCACGCCGATACGGGCGTCCGGGACCAGGTCGGCGACCCGCTTCGCCACCACGGAGATGGTTTCCACGCGGTTGTGGACGAAGAACACCTGCCCCCCCCGGTCCAGCTCCCTGCGGACGGCGTCCTCCAGCACCGTGTCCGCCCAGGGGAGGACGTGGGTGATGATGGGCTGCCGGTCGCGCGGCGGGGTCTGGATCAGCGTCATGTCGCGGAGCCCCAGCAGCGAGAAGTGCAGGGTCCGCGGGATGGGGGTGGCGGTGAGGGTGAGCACGTCCACCGTGCGCCGGAGCTGCTTGAGCCGCTCCTTGTGTTTCACCCCGAACCGCTGCTCCTCGTCCACCACGATCAGCCCGAGCTGGTGGAACTTCACGTCGGGGGAGAGGAGGCGGTGCGTCCCCACGATGACGTCCACCGTGCCGGCGGCGAGCCGCTCCAGCACCTCGCCCTGCTCCTTCGCCGTGCGGAAGCGGGAGAGCGCCTCGATCCGCACCGGGAAGTCGGCCAGCCGCTCGGAGAAGGTGTGCAGGTGCTGCTCGGCGAGGATGGTGGTGGGGACCAGCACCGCCACCTGCCTGCCGTCCTGCACCGCCTTGAAGGCCGCGCGGATCGCCACCTCGGTCTTGCCGTACCCGACGTCCCCGCAGATGAGCCGGTCCATGGGGCGCGGCGACTCCATGTCGCGCTTGACGTCCTCGGTGGCCTGCCGCTGGTCCGGGGTGTCCTCGAAGAGGAAGGCCGACTCCATCTCCCGCTGCCAGCGGGTGTCCGCCGCGAAGGCGTACCCCTTCTCGGCCTCGCGGGCGGCGTACAGCTCCAGGAGCTCGGCCGTCATCTCCTGGATGGCCTTCCTGGTCTTCTGCTTGGTGCGGGTCCAGTCCTTCCCGCCGATGCGGTGGACGCGCGGCGCCGGCCCGTCGTCCGCGTCGGAGACCCAGCGCTCGATCAGGTCCACCCGGTGCACGGGGACCCGGAGCAGCTCCCCGCCGGCGTACTCGATCACCAGCGTCTCGAACTCCTCCTCGCCCACCCGGACCCGCTCCATCCGCCGGAACTGCCCGACTCCGTGGTCCATGTGGACCACGTACTCCCCCGGCTTGAGCGCCGAGATGCTCTCCAGCGCCGCGCCTCCCCGGAAGCGCCGCCTGCGGCGGATGCGGCGCGTGCGGCGGAAGATCTCGTGGTCGGTGAGGACGCGGAGCGGCGGGTCGGCGTCGGCCAGGATGAAGCCGCCGGAGACGGAGCCCAGCGCCAGCGTCACGTCGGAGCGGACGCGCAGCTCGTCCAGCAGCTCCTGGAGCCTCTCCAGCTGGCCCTGGTTGTCGCAGAGGACCAGCGTCCGCTCGCCGCGCGCGGCCCCGGCGCGGAGCACCTCGCCCAGCCGCCCCATGTCGCGGTCGATGGCCTCGGGCGGGGCGGCGCGGAAGCCGAGCGCGCGCGCGCCGGCGGGCCCCTCGGCCACGAACAGCTGCGGGAAGCGGTCGAGGCGCGCCGCGGCCTCCGCCGCGGGGAGGAAGAGCGCCTCCGGCCCCTCCGGCCCGGCGCCCCGCTGCACCTCGGCCTGGTGGAGGCGCTGCACCTCCGTCCAGGTCCGCTCCAGCTCGGCGCGGGTCGCTCCGGCGGTGAGGTGCACCAGCACCGTGTCCGGCGGGAGGTACTCCAGGAGCGACCGGCGTCCGCCGCCCTGCGCCGCACCCTCGCCCGGGGCGGGGCGGGGCCGCCCGCCGTCGGAGCGCCCGGAGCGCAGGTCCAACGGGAGCAGCTGGATCTCCTCCACGCTCCGGACGGAGAGCTGGGTGAGGAGGTCGAAGTGGCGGATCGACTCCACCTGGTCGCCCCAGAACTCGATCCGCGCCGGCTCCGGGGTCCCGAAGCCGAACACGTCCACGATCCCCCCGCGGAGCGCGAACTGCCCCACCTCCTCCACGGTGGAGACGCGCTCGAAGCCCATCTCCTCCAGCCGGGCGCTCAGGTCGGCCGGGCGGACCTCCACCCCCACGCGCAGCTCCAGCCGCAGGTCGGCGAGCCCCTCCACCGCGGGGGAGAGCTCCTGCAGCGCCCGGGTGGTGGTGACCAGGAGCGCGGTGCGGCCGCCCAGGAGCGCCTCCAGCGCCTCCACCCGAGCCCCGCCGATCTCCACGTGCGGCTCCGCCTCCTCGTACGGGAGCGACTCGCGCTGCGGGTACAGGTGCACGGAGCCCTCGCCGAGGAGCGCCTCCAGGTCGGCGGCGGACTGCTCCGCCGAGTCCGGGGTGGAGGCGACCAGCAGCCAGATGCGCTCGGGGCGGACGCGGTGGAGCGACGCCACCAGCACCGCCGGGGACGCGCCCGAGAGCCCTTCCGCGAGCACGGACTCGCCCGCCCGCGGGAGCCCGGAGGCGAGCGCGCGGAACGCGGGAACCGAGCGGAACGCGTCGATCAGGAGCGGATGCGGCAACGGCTTACGGCCGGGGGGAAACGGGTGCGTGGCGGACGCTGTGTCGCGCCGCCACGGTTGCTCTCGAGCCGCCGATGGGGTACCATCCGGGAGGCGCGCTCGCGGCGGCTCCGGAGCGTAGGGTCGCTCCCGTTCGGGGGCAAACGTCGGAAGCTAAGCCCTCGCCGCACCCCGCGTCAACGGTCGGTCGTCCCGCCTCGCCCGTGACGGTCTGTCCGCGAGGCGGACACCGCCTGTCCCCGGGGTGGGACGGAAGCCGGCGCCGGCCGCGTGGGCAGGATCGCCAAGTCGTTGCCCGGCAACGCCTTGATCTCCGGCCCCGCCGGGAACGGGGCTTGCCCCCACCGGGCGCAGTGCACCCACACGGAGCCCTGCCATGAAGAAGCTTGTCCCTGCACTCGTCCTGCTCGCCCTCTGCGGCGCGGCGGAGGCCGCGCCGCTGGCGGCGCCGGCGCAGGCGCAGCGCTACGACCTCGGCGTCCGCGTCTGGGCGGACGAGGACCGCGACGTGTTCCGCCCCGGCGAGCGCGTCCGGCTGCAGTTCCACGCCACCCGCAGCGCCTACGTGGCCGTGATCCACCTGACCACCGACGGGGAGGTGGAGTTCCTGTACCCCCGCTCGCCGTGGGACGACGGCTACGTCCGGGGCGGCCGCACCTACTCGCTCCCCTACGACGCGGGGGGCGACCTGCGCGCCTGGACGGTGCGCGGCTCGTCGGGGATCGGGTACGTGTACGCGGTGGCCTCGGAGGAGCCGCTCGACTTCGCGGCCTTCCAGGACGGCCGCCACCGCTCGGACTGGGCGTACCGGCGCATCGGCTCGTCGGTCCGCGGCGACCCGTACTACGCCCTGGACCGCATCACAGAGCTGCTGGTGCCCTACGCGGAATACGGCGACTACGCGACCGACTACTACGCCTACCACGTGGGGCGCCGGCACACGTACCCGCGCTACGCCTGCTACGACGCGTACGCCGACATGTACTCCTGGGGCGGCTACTACGACCGGTGCGACCGGCTGCGGGTGTTGCTGCGCGACGACCCGTACTATTATGATCCGCGCCGCTACCGCCGGTCGCGCGGCTACTACCTGGTGGACCGCGGCCGGAGCGCCCCGGACCACCGCTTCAAGGAGCCCCGCGCGGCGGTCGGGAGCGACCGCGACCGGTACGGCGACCGTCGCGACTACGGCGCTCCGCCGCTGCGCCGGTCCGGCACCCCGGGGGCGAGCTACGACGAGCCGTCGCGCGTCCGCCCGGAGCCCCGCGCGCGCTCCGAGGAGGCCGGCTGGGGGCGCGAGGTGTTCCAGCAGGGGCAGCAGCCGAAGCAGGGCGAGCAGGGAGGCAAGCGGACCCGGGAGGAGCGCCCCCGCACGGAGGAGCGGTCGCGCCCCACCCTGCAGCGCCGCCCGACGGAGCCGGAGACCTCTCGGCCTCGGGTGACCGCGCCGCAGCGGGAGCCGCAGCGGGAAGCCCCCCGCGAGCGCCCGCGGTCCGAGCCGGCGCGCGAGGAACGTCCGAGATCCTCCGAGGGGGGCAGCGCACGCGTCCGCCCGGAGGGAGAACCGTAGGCCGCGGCCTACACCACCCCGTCCGTAGGACCCGATGACGCAACGCCCGTCCGTTGCACTCTCCTTCTGCGCGGCGCTCGCCCTCCAGGCGTGCGCCGCGCCCGCTTACGCCCCCCCGGCGCAGGCGTCCGCCCCGCAGCAGGCGCCCGCGCAGGCGCAGGGGACGGCCGCGGAGCAGGCGGCCGCCACCATCACCCCCGCCGACATCCTGTCGCGCATCACGTTCCTGGCGTCCGACGCCATGCGGGGGCGCGACACGCCCAGCCGCGAGCTGAACATCGTGGCCGAGGCGCTGATCGACCACCACCGCCGGCTCGGGTACGAGCCCGCCGGGGAGAACGGCACCTACCACCAGTGGTACCCGTTCCCGCTGCGCGGCCTCACCGCCTCCGGGGCGCGGCTGGTGGTGACCAGCTCCCGCGGCGACCAGACGCTGCGTCTGGGGCGCGACTTCTTCACCCGCGGCGGCACCACGGCGGACGTGAGCGGGCCCCTGGTGTACGTGGGGAAGGGGACCCGGGAGGCGTTCGGCGCGGAGGGGGCGCTGCGGGAGCGCATCGCCGTGACGGCGCTCCCGGGCCGGTGGAGCTCGCCGTGGCGGGTTGAGCGGAACCGCCAGGTGAGCGAGGCACGCCGGGCCGGCGCGCTGGCGCTCGTGCACGTGCTGGACGCCACCTGGACCGCGGACAGCATAGCCAAGTACGCGGAGCAGGCGGCCGAGCCTTTCCGCACCCTGGGCGGCACCGTCGGGTTCCCGGAGTTCTTCGTCACGCAGGACGCGGCGCGGCGGATGTTCACGGCCGGCAACGTGGCGTTCCAGGCGGCCTGGAGCCAGGCTGAGTCGGGCGAGGCGAGACAGCTCCCCCTCTCCGGGGTGAGGGTCACGGCGGGGGCTCCCTTCCGCGACCTGGACCGGGCGGTGGCGCCCAACGTGGTCGCGGTGCTAAGGGGTAGCGACCCAGCGCTCCGGGACGAGTACGTGGTGGTGTCGGCCCACATGGACCACATCGGCGTGAGCTCTACGCCGGTGAACGGCGACTCCATCAACAACGGCGCGGACGACGACGCCTCCGGGACCGCCGGGCTGATGGAGATCGCGGAGGCGCTGGCCTCCATGCCCACCCGCCCGCGCCGCTCGGTGGTGTTCCTGTACGTGAGCGGCGAGGAGAAGGGGCTGCTGGGCTCCGAGTGGTACTCGGACCACCCCACGCTCCCGCTCCCGCAGATCGTGGCGAACGTGAACCTGGACATGATCGCCCGGAACTCGCCGGACAGCATCGTGGTGCTTGGGAAGGAGTACACAAGCATGGGGCCGCTGGTGAACCGCATCCGCGACCAGCACCCCGAGCTGCAGCTGGTCGCCGCCGACGACATCTGGCCGGAGGAGAGGTTCTTCTTCCGCTCCGACCACTTCAACTTCGTCCGCAAGGAGGTCCCGGCGATCTTCTTCTTCAGCGGGGTGCACGAGGACTACCACCGGCCCTCGGACGAGGTGGAGAAGGTCGACGAGGACAAGGCGGCCCGCGTGTCCCGGCTGGTGTTCTACCTGGTGAACGAGGTCGCCAACGCCGACCAGCGTCCGCAGTGGGACCCGGAGGGGCTGGCCGAGGTCCGGGCGATGGTTCGGTAGCCGGTCCCGGCCGGATCGCGACGAGGGGGG
>DATABU010000616.1:0-2433 GCA_036259415.1 Longimicrobiaceae bacterium | reverse complement strand
CTTCGCGCTCGCATCCCTCACGCGGGCGCCCAGCCGGGGCGAGCTGTTCTCCCCATCTCCCGCTTGCGGGGGAGGGGCCTTCCGCGCGCCGCCGCCCGCCTCCTCCTGTAGGATGCCCCTCCCCCGGAACGGGGGAGGGTGGCGAGCCCGAAGCGAGCCGGGTGGGGGCCGCTCAGCTCCGCAGCTCGCGGAGGCGGGCCAGCAGGCGGGGGAGGACGGTGCCGGCGGGGCCGGCGAGGAAGACGTCGGCGAGGGGGGTGATGCCGCTGGGGTCGGGGTTGACCTCCACCACGCGGGCGCCGGCGCGCTTCGCGACGCGGGGGAGGTCGGCGGCGGGGTACACCATGCCGGAGGTGCCCACCACCAGCACGAGGTCGCAGCTCCCGGCAAGCGACCAGGCGCGCTCCACGGCGTCCGCGGGGAGCACCTCGCCGAACCAGACCACGTCGGGGCGCAGGGGAGAGCCGCAGAGCGGGCAGGGCGGCGGGTCGCCCTCGCCGGGGAGGGGGCCGGTGAAGGGGTGGTGCGCGTCCAGGCACTTCGCCCGGCGGATGCTGCCGTGCAGCTCCACCACGTCGCGGGAGCCGGCGCGGGCGTGCAGGCCGTCGATGTTCTGCGTCACCACCGTGAGCGAGGGAAGCAGCGCCTCCAGCTCGGCCAGGGCGCGGTGGCCGGCGTGCGGCTCGCAGGCCACGATGCGCTCGCGGCGGCCGGCGTACCAGCTCCACACCAGCCGCGGGTCGGCGCGGAAGCCGCGCTCCGTCGCCAGCTCCTCGGGGTCGTAGCGGGCCCAGAGCCCCTCCTGCGCGTCGCGGAAAGTGGGGATCCCGCTCTCCTTGGACATCCCCGCCCCCGTGGAGGCCACCACCCGCTCCGCCTCCGCCAGCCAGCGGGCGGCGCGCTCCAGCCCCTCCGGGGTCACGCCCCCTCCCGGTGCACCACCTCGCCGCCGACCATCGTCAGCAGGCAGCGCAGCCCGCGCAGCTCCTCGGGCGAGGCGGCGAGGGGGTCGGTGTCCCAGGCGGCCAGGTCGGCGTCGTAGCCGGGGAGGAGGCGCCCCCGCCGGTCCGACTCGCCCGCGGCGGCGGCGGGGCCCTCGGTGTAGGCGCGCACCGCCTCCTCCGCGGTCAGGCGGTGCTCCGGGTACCACTCCCCCGCCGGCTCGCCGTCCCAATTCACTCGCCGGGTGGCGGCGAACAGGCCGGGGCGGGGGTCGATGGTCTCCACCGGCACGTCCGAGCCGAAGGCCAGCGTCGTCCCGGCGCGCAGCAGCGGCGCGAAGGCGTAGGCGCCGCGGGAGCGCTCGTGGCCCCAGTGGCGCTCGGCGGGGAGCACGTCGCTCAGCAGGTGCACGGGCTGCATGGAGGCCACGATCCCCGAGCGCGCGGCCCGCTCCCACAGCTCCGGCGGGCAGAGCTGGAGGTGCTCGATGCGGTGCGGCATCGCCGCGACGCGCGGGGCCGAGCCGAGCACCTCCAGCGCGCGCTCCACGGCCGCGTCGCCGATGGCGTGCACGGTGGAGGCGATCCCCGCCTCCGCGGCGCGGCGCACCGCGTCGCGGAAGTCGGCCAGCGGGAGCGTCTCGATCCCCCGGTCTCCGTCCGAGCCCACGTACGGCTCGCGCAGCAGGGCGGTGCGCGACCCCAGCGCGCCGTCCAGGAACATCTTCACCCCGCCGATGCGGATCCACTCGCCCCCGAAGCCGCTGCGCACCCCCAGGCGGACGGCGTCGTCCAGGAAGCCCAGCCCCACGGCCTGGAGCACGCGCAGCCGGAGGAGGCCGCGCTCCTCCAGGTCGCGGAAGTCGGCCAGGCCGGTGGGCTGCTCCACCGAGTGCACCCCGGTGATCCCCAGGCGGTGCGTCTCGCGCTGGGCGTCCAGCAGCGCGCCGCGCACCTCCTCGCGGGAGGGCTCCGGCAGGAACGGCTCGGCCAGGCGCTTGGCGTGCTCCAGCAGGATCCCGGTGGGATCGCCGGTGGCCGGGTCGCGGACGACGGTGCCGCCCTCCGGGTCCGGGGTGGAGGCGTCGATCCCGCATGCCCGCAGCGCGGCGCTGTTCAGCCAGGCGGCGTGGATGTCGTGGCTCTCCAGGTACACGGGGCGGTCCGGGGCGGCGCGGTCCAGCATCGCACGGTCGGGGAGGCCGCCCCAGCGGTGCACGTCCCACCCCAGGCCGCGGATCCACCCCTCGCCCGCCGCGGCGGCGCGCCGCACCCGCTCGACGCCCTCCTCGGCGGTGCGGGCATCGTGCAGCTCCACCCGCCGGCGCGCCAGCGCCCAGGCCGTCAGGTGCACGTGCGCGTCGGTGAGGCCCGGGGTGACCACGGCGTCGCCCAACTCCTCCACGCGCGCCCCGGGGAGCGCGGCGGCGCGCACCTCCGCCTCGGTACCCGCGGCGGCCACGCGACCCGCGCGCTGCTCGTGCGCGCGGGT
>DATABU010000615.1:0-6236 GCA_036259415.1 Longimicrobiaceae bacterium | reverse complement strand
TGGCGCTCGGGTCGGGCTGCGGCTCCGTAAGCGGGCACACTACGCCCGCTAACGGAGGCGAGCCCCGGGAAACTGCCCCCGGGTCTCGCCGCTTCGCGCTCGCATCCCTCACGCAGGATCCCAGCCGGGGCATGCAGTTCTCCCCCTCCCCCTTGCGGGGAGGGGGCCGGGGGGAGGGGGTCGCCGGCCTCAGCGCCGCGGTGGGCGGACGGCGACGACCGTCTCCACGGGGCCGCCGCAGTCGGGGCAGGCGGCGGCGCTGCCCTCGGCGAAGCGGCGGCAGGCCGGGCAGAGCGAGACGAGCGGGCCCTCGGCCTCGGGGGCGGCGGGGAGGAGGAAGGCGCTCCCGTCCCCGGCGACCATGCGCAGCGCGGGCCCGGTGTAGAAGTGCGCCAGCAGGTCGCGGAGGTCCACCTCGGCGGCGTCGGCGACCACGTCCTCGCGGGTGACGGCGGTGCGGCTGCGGAAGCGGGAGCGCTCGGCGGTCCAGGTGCGCTCCACGCCGGGCTCCAGGGGGAGCGTCGCGGTCAGGCCGCGCGACTCCAGCGTGAAGGGTACGGCCAGGCGGGCGCGCAGGCGCTCCGCGGCCTCGCGCACCGCGCCCGCGGGGGCGAGCTGCGCGCGGTTGGCGGGGTGCACGGACACGTCCACGAAGATGCTGGCGCGGGCGTGAGACCAGAGCGGGGTGCGCAGGTCGCCCACGTCGGTCTCTGCCACCGCGGTCAGGTCGTAGGGGCGGTCCACCGGGCCCACCTCGATCCGCGTCCCCCGCACGCCCGGCGCGCCCTCCAGCGCCTCCAGCAGCGCGGCGGCCAGGAGGTCGCGCCGCTCCCGGTCGGAGAGCGCGGACCAGCGGTCGGGGTCGGACAGCTCGGGCGTGGACATCGAACTCCGCGGACGGCGTGGATCGCCAGGGAGCGGGCAAGATCACCCCCCGGCGACAGGGAGTCAACCGGGGGGTGAAGAACCGGCGGAGATGCCGGCGCGAGGTTGTCCGGAGGAACTACCCGGAAGACACCGGAAGTCCGGATCGCGCGGCTGCGCTCGGCGTCAAAAGCACATGCAGTACCCTCTGGGGTGGCAATCGCCGACCGCGAAACCCCGGCGTTGACAAGCCTGTTCGCATTCGAAACTGTCGCATACCCTTGCGGCGGCGCTCGCCGGAGTCGCGGTAACTTGCATGGCGCCGAACGCGAGTGCGCCGGCGGCCCCGGCTGCAAAAAGGCTCCTGGACACGAGATGGACGGTCCGCCTCATGACAGCCTCCGTGGTTGGGGATGGGAAGGGTCAGAACTCGACACAGTGGCAGACGCCGCCGGAGCAGTAGCCGGAGGGAAAGCCCTTCTGCGAGCAGAAGTTCAGGCACGCCTCCGGATAGCACCTCCCCAGCGCGGCGGGGGCGGCCGGGGCGGCGCCGGCCTGCGCCGCGCCGAAGCAGAGCGCGGCGGCGATCCCGGCAGCGAAGATCCCACGGACCAGCAGCGTGTTCGCACGTCTCATGGCAGCCTTCCGGAAGCAGGGTGGCAAACAGAGCTGGTGTCGCATAATACGCTGCATCGTACCCGGGGGGAACCTTCCCCTGAGCGCCGCCCTCAGTCGGCGCCGACGCGGTGCATGACCCGCAGGGCCGCCCGCACGCCCGCCGTCACCGCCCCCTCCACCGTGGGCGCGTGCAGGTAGTCGCCGGCCAGGGCGACCGGCGCGCCGCCCTCCACCCCGCCCCGCCGGAAATCCGCCAGCCGCGCCAGGCAGCCGGGCGGGAAGAGCGTCCAGCCGTGTCGCCAGCGGAACACCTGCGCCCGGACGACCCGGCGGTCCGAGCCGGGGAGCGCCCGCGCCACGTCCGGGAGGAGCGCGTCCACCACCTGCCGCGGCTCGGCTTCCAGCAGCCGCTCCGTCATGCCCGGAGTGGGAAACACCACCAGCAGCCCCCTGCCGCGCGGCACCAGGCCGGGACCCTTGTTCTCCTGCACCGCCACCGCCGCCACGGCGCGCGACTCGCCGCGCGGGAAGGAGAGCCCGAACCAGCGCGGGCCCGCCGGGCGGTCCAGGAAGAGCGCCAGCGACACCGCGGGCCGCATGCGCACCCCGGCCAGCCACTCCGCCGCGGCGTGGCCGGCCAGGACGGAGCGGGCGGCCGGCGCCGGGAGGGCGACCACCGCGCCGTCGAACCCCTCGCTCCACCCCTCCCCCACCACCTCCACCCCGCCGGGGCGCGCCTCCACCCGGTGCACGGGGGTGGCCGCGCGCAGCTCCCCGCCGCGCTCCCGCGCCCCCGCCAGCACCGCCTCGCAGAAGCCGGAGGCGCCGCCGCGCAGGGCGAACACCTCCACCGAGGCGCCGTAGTGGGCCAGCATGTGGTAGAGCGCCGCCGTGGTCTCCTCCGGCAGCACCCCGTAGCCGGTGGCGAGCAGGGGGTACGCCAGGTAGTCCACGAAGTCCGTCCCCAGCTCCCGCTCGCCCCAGGCGGCGATGGACTCCCGGTCCATCCCCGCCGCCGCCGCTCGCTCCAGCGCGTGCATGTCCAGCGCGGAGGCGTGGCGCGCCAGGTAGGGAAGGTAGTGCGTCCCCAGGCGCACCTTGAGGCCCAGCGGGAGGGCGCCGGAGGTGAGCATGCTGGCGACGTTCCCGTACACCACCTCGTGCACGCGCCCCTTCCGCAGCAGCGCGTCGCGCCCGGGCGAGCGGACCGCCAGGGCGCCGGCGCCCGCCTCCCGCAGCACCCGGAACGTCTCGGTGTACATGGAGCCGAAGAGCTGCGTGGCCGCGTCCACCCGGAAGCCGTCCACCTCGTCGGTGCGGGTGCGCCCCCCCACCGCGTGGCGCGCCTCGAACACCACGACCGAGGCGCCTGCGCGGAGCAGGGTGTGCGCGGCGGCGGCCCCGGCCGGGCCCGCCCCGACCACGGCGATGCGGGGTGGCGTGTCGCTCATGCGGCGGGAGCACAGCAATCCGCGCACCGTGCCGGCATCCCTTGCCCGGCTCGAACGTCCGTTCTACAATTTGGCTTCCCCACCCACCCGATCTCCCGGAGTTCCCATGGACCGTCGAGAGTTCATCGCGCAGGGCGCCCTGGTGGCGGCAGGGCTCACCGCGCTCGGGCCGGATGCCCTGGCCGCGCTCGCCCCCGCGGTGCGCGCGGCGCAGGACGCCGACCCCGCGGTGCGCGAGCTGGCGATGCGCGCCCTGGACGCCGCGAAGTCCGCCGGCGCCACGTACGCCGACGTGCGCGTCTCCCGCAACCGCAACCAGGCCCTCTCCACCCGCGAGCGGCAGATCACCGGGCTGTCCGACAACGAGACCTACGGCTTCGGCGTGCGCGTGCTCGCCGACGGCTGCTGGGGCTTCGCCGCCAGCCGCGACCTGACGCTGCCCGAGGCCGCGCGCGTGGCGGGGCAGGCCGTGGCGCAGGCCAAGGCCAACGCCTCCGCCAAGCTCCGCCCCGTGGCGCTCGCCCCGGTGGAGCGCTACCCCGACGCCGAGTGGCGCTCCCCCGCCCGGGTCGACCCCTTCGACGTCTCCATCGAGGAGAAGGTGGCGCTCATGCTCGCCGCCAGCGAGGAGGCGCTCAAGGTGCAGGGGGTGCGGTTCGTCAACTTCAACATGTTCTTCCTGCGCGAGGAGAAGACCTTCGCCTCCACGGAGGGCACCTTCGCGGTGCAGACCATCTACCGCTCATTCCCGCGGATGACCTTCACCGCGGTGGGCGACGGCGACTTCCAGACGCTGACCTCCACCGACGTGCAGCCCATGGGGCTGGGGTACGAGCACGTCCGCGACTCGCGCTTCGTGGAGCGCGCGCCGGAGTGGGCCGAGAAGGCCGTGCGGAAGCTCTCCGCGAAGCCGGTGCAGCCGGGGCGATACGACCTGGTGCTCCTCCCCTCGCACCTCTGGCTCACCATCCACGAGTCCATCGCCCACCCCACCGAGCTGGACCGCATCATGGGGTTCGAGGCGAACTACGCCGGCACCTCCTTCATCCACCCGCTGGAGCGCTTCCTGGGGCAGTTCCGCTACGGCCCGGAGTTCATGAACGTGCAGGGCGAGCGCTCGTCGCCGGGCGGGCTCTCCACGGTGGGCTGGGACGACGAGGGGGTGAAGCCGGACGAGTACCTGATCGTGAAGGAAGGCGTGCTGAACGACCTGCAGACCACCCGCGAGCAGGCGCCGCTGCTGGCCGACTGGTACCGGAAGATCGGGAAGCCGGTGCGCTCGCACGGCAACTCCTACGCAGAGAGCTGGGCCGACGTGCAGTTCCAGCGCATGCCAAACGTCAACCTCCTCCCCAACCCCCAGCGCGACGTCTCGCTGGAGGAGCTGGTGGCGGACGTCAGGGACGGCATCCTGATCGACGGCGACGGGTCCTTCTCCATCGACCAGCAGCGCTACAACGCGCAGTTCGGCGGGCAGGCGTACTACGAGATCAAGAACGGCAAGGTGGGGGCGATGCTCAAGGACGTCGCCTACCAGATGCGCACCCCCGAGTTCTGGAACGCCATGGACGGGCTGGGCGGCCCGAGCACCAACTTCGCCGGCGGCTCCTTCTTCGACGGCAAGGGGCAGCCCTCGCAGTCCAACGCCGTCTCGCACTGGTGCGTGCCCACCCGGCACCGCAGGATCAACGTCATCAACACCGGCCGGAGGGGATAGCGCATGTCGGACGACCGTTTCTTCACCCGCGCCGAGGCCGAGGCCCTCGCCGCCAAGGTGCTCGGCTTCTCGAAGGCGGACGACGCGCGCGTCAACCTGTCGAACAGCGTCACGGGGAACACCCGCTTCGCCCAGAACCAGGTGAGCACCTCCGGCGACACCCGCAACGGCACCGTCACGGTGACCAGCGCCTGGGGGAAGCGGGTGGCTTCGGCCACCACCAACCGCTTCGACGACGCGTCGCTCCGCCAGGTGGTGGAGACCAGCGAGCGGCTGGCCCGCCTGGTCCCCGAGGACCCGGAGTACCTGGGCGAGCTGGGGGCGCAGCAGTACCCCGAGTCGGCGGGGTTCTTCGAGTCCACCGCGGGGCTCACCCCCGAGCAGCGCGCCCGGGCCGTGCTGGCGGTGACGCGGCCCGCTCAGCAGCGGGGGCTGGTCTCCACCGGCTTCCTGGCCTACACCGCCGGGGCGAGCGCCGTCGCGACCAGGCGGGGGCTCTTCGGCTACAACCGGGCGTCGCGCGTCAACTACACCACCACGGTGCGCACCCCGGACGGCACCGGCTCCGGCTGGGCCGGCACCGGCCAGAGCGACTGGGCCCGCGTGCGGCCCGAGGAGCTGGCGGAGCGCGCCATCCGCAAGGCGGAGCTGTCGCGCAACCCGCAGGCGGTGGAGCCCGGCGAATGGACGGTGATCCTGGAGCCCACCGCGGCCGCCAACATGCTGGGGCTGATGGTGAGCTCGCTGAACGCGCGCACCGCGGACGAGGGGCGCTCCTTCTTCTCGAAGGCGGGGGGCGGCAACCGCATCGGGGAGAAGTTCGTGGACGGGCGCGTGACCATCTGGTCGGACCCCGCCGACCCGAACCTCGCCACGGCGCCCTTCAGCAGCCAGGGGCTCCCCAACCGGCGCGTGGTGTGGGTGCAGGACGGCGTGCTCCGGAACCTGGTCTACGACCGCTTCTGGGCGCAGCAGAAGGGGGCGCAGCCCACCGGCTTCCCGGCCGGCTACTACATGCAGGGCGGCAACGCCACGGTGGACGACATGATCGCCTCCACCGAGCGGGGGCTGCTGGTGACGCGCTTCTGGTACAACCGGCAGGTGGACCCGCGCACCATCCTGTGGACCGGTCTCACGCGCGACGGGACCTTCCTGGTCGAGAACGGGCGCATCGTCTCGGCCGTCAAGAACCTGCGCTACAACGAGTCGCCGGTGTTCATGCTCAACAACCTGGAGGCGCTGGGGCAGCCGGTGGCGGTGTCGGCGTCCGAGTCGGGGGACCCGGGGAATGCGGTCGTGGTGCCGGCGCTCAAGGTGCGCGACTTCACGTTTTCTTCGCTTTCCGACGCGGTCTGAGCTGCGAACTGCGGGGGTGGGCGTGCCCCTCGCTGGCGCTCGGGTCGGGCTGCGGCTCCGTAGGGCAGCAAACAACGCTGCCCAACGGAGGCGAGCCCCGCCAAACGGCCGGCGGGTCTCGCCGCTTCGCGCTCGCATCCCTCACGCGGGCGCCCAGCCGGGGCGGGCTGGGAGTTCCCTGGGGGGCAGGGAGCACACACGAAGGCGCCCCCGCCGGGAGTTTCTCCCGG
>DATABU010000614.1:0-4398 GCA_036259415.1 Longimicrobiaceae bacterium | reverse complement strand
ATGGTCGCAGTCTCCACGACTCCCCCCTCGGAACGCTACCCCGGACGGCCGCCGGAGGGACGGCTGGTGGTGATCGCCCCCACCCGGGCCTCGTGCGAGACCATCGAGATCGGGGTGCAGCTCACCGACGTGGAGACCATCCTGGAGCGGGAGCACGGGCCGGAGATCCGGGAGCTGTCGCGCGAGGGCAAGGGCTTCGGGATCGTGGCGGGGACGGGGACCGGGAAGACGCTGGCGGTCCGCAGCATGGCTCGGGAGATCGTGGGGCCGGAGCTGCGCGTGGGGGTGGTGAACCGCGAGCGCGAGGCGACGCCGGAGACGCCCACCTGGAACGTGGTGATCGTCACCACGGGGATCGCGCGACGCTGGCTCCAGGACGCCCTCATCACCGCGGACGACGTGGTGGTGGTGGACGAGATCCACCAGACGTCGGCGGAGCTGGAGCTCTGCCTGGCGCTGGCGAAGCGCGCGGGGTGCCGCTTCATCTGGCTCTCGGCCACGGTGGACCCGACCTTCTACCGCGAGTACCTGGACTCGGCGGAGGTGATCGAGTCCTCGGCGTTCGACCCGGCGCGGGCGGCCCGGGTGCGGGTGTCCAACACGGCGAGCCCGCTGGACTTCCTGGGGGACCGCTTCCTCCGCCACGTGAAGAAGGAGAGGCGCGGGGTGGCGGTGTTCGTCCCCACCCGGGCGGGGACGGAGCAGGTGGCGAAGCAGGTGGAGGAGAAGTGGCCGGGGGTGTTCGCCGAGTACTACCACGGCGGCGAGCCGGTCGCCAAGCTGGCCCCCTTCCTGGGCGGCGACGCGCCGCGGCCGTACGTGCTGGCGATGACGGCCGCGGGGCAGTCGGCGCTGAACATCCGCGGGCTGGACACGGTGGTCATCGAGGACGCGCAGTTCACCACGCTGGTGAAGCGCGGGAAGCGGGTGCTCACCCGGCTGCCCCTGGGCGCGAACGAGATCCTGCAGATGGCGGGGCGGGTGCACGGCCGGGTGGAGAACGGGGAGGTGTACATCCTGTCGGAGCGGAGCATCGACTTCGCCGGGCTGGAGCCCACCGAGCCCAACTTCCAGCTCGCCGGCGACCCGGAGCGGGTGGCGATGACCTGCGCGGACATGGGCGTGCGGGCGGACGACCTGGACCTCCCGGTCGCGCTGGACCGCATGGCCTACCGGCGCGCCGTGGAGACGCTGGAGCGTCGCGGCCTGATCGCGAACGACCGGCTCACCGACTACGGCCGCCGGGTGGAGGTGCTCCCGGTGGACCGCCCCTGGGGCGAGCTGCTGGTGCGCAGCCCGGAGCCGCTGGTCCCCATCGTGGCGACCTGCGCGAGCATAGAGTCGCTGCACCGGATGCTCCGCCAGGACAACGACATCGGGCAGTACGTGGTGCCGGGGAGCGACCACCTCACCGCCTACCGCATCTACGAGGACGCGCTCCGCGCCTGCGGGGCGCTGGGGACGGTGTACGGGCTGCCGCGGCACGTCTTCAGCGACGAGGCGCTGGCGGAGTGGGCAGAGGAGCGCGGGGTGCTGGTGCGCTCCATCGAGGACGCGGCGCTCGCCATCGCCTCCATCTACCGCGCGCTGGACCTGGACCTGCCGCGCCACCTCCCCCGCATGAACGACGAGCTGCACCGCGGCTGGCAGCGCCTGCTGGCCGAGGTGATGCCCTTCGACCTGGTGATCGACCAGGAGACGAGCTGGGGCGAGGAGGTGCGGGTCTCGCAGAGCAGCGTCTGCGGGAGCTACGGCGCGGTCGCCGGGGAGATCCGCTACTTCTCGGACCGCTCCGGTCGGCCCCGCGGCGCCATCGAGGGGACGGAGATCCCGTACAACTTCCTCTGGGAGTTCGCGGAGGCGGGGGAGCCGGAGATCCTCTACGACCCGGGGCACCGCCGCACGCCGCTGCGCGCGAAGCGGGTGCGCAGCTACCAGGGCTTCGAGCTGGACTCGGAGGTCCAGGGGCTCGACCGCTTCCCGGCGGAGCTCGCCGGCGCCGCCCGCCGCAGGCTGGCCGAGGCGATGGCCGCGGGCGGGGCCTACCACCCGTCCACCAGGCCCAACCGCGAGGTCGTGCGGGAGCTGCGCGAGGTGTACCGCCGCTCCGGGGGCGCCACCCGCGACGCGGGCGAGAAGGAGCTGACGGAGCACTTCCTCGCCCGGCTGGAGGGGATCGGCTCGTACCAGGAGTTCCAGGACGCGGAGCTGCGCATCGACCCGGACGAGTGGGTGCCGGCCGCCGAGCGCGAGAAGTGGATGGCTCTCCCGGGCACGGTGACGCTGAACGGCTCGGAGTACCCGCTGGACTACGGCTTCGAGGGCGACCTGCCGGTGGCGCGCGTCCGCGTCACCGCCAAGGCGCTGCGCCACCTGGACGACGACCAGGAGCTGCCGGAGCTGGACCGGCCGCTGCACTGGACGGTGACGCGCGGCAAGCACGACGCGATCCGCGCGGCCACGCTGGCGGAGGCCCGCGAGCGCCTGGACGCCGCGCGCGCCGAGCAGGCGCAGGGGTGGAAGGCGCAGGAGTTCTGGGAGGAGGTGGGGGACGAGCCGCGGCGCGGCGGGCAGCGGGGGCGCAGGGGCAGGGGCAGGGGCAAAGGGGGGAAGCCCGCGCACGCGGGGCCCAAGCCGCCGAAGCGGGGCCGCGGCGGCGGCCGGGGGAAGCGGAGGAGGTAGACGGACGGAGGGGCGCGAGACCGGTTCTCGCGCCCCTCCGCGGCTCAGGGGGCCGTGGTGGTGTCCGCCGTGCCGTAGGGCGGACCCGCTCCCGGCTGGTTGATGCTGTCGCCGACCACGGGTGGGGCGGGCTGGATCCCGTCGCCGGCGGTGCCGATCCCGGTGGTCCCCTCGCCCACGTCGGTCTGCTCGTCCCCGATCGCGCCGCCCTCGTTCTCGCCGCACGCCGCGGCGCCGAGCAGCGACAGCAGGGCCAGGGTGGTGATGGTGCCTCGTCTGCGCATGGGTCCTCCGCCTGGTTGGGGTTCGTCCCTTCCGGACCGGCGGCGCAACGGGCAAGATGTGCGCCCTCCCTTGCCGATTCCGATCCTTCCGGCCAAGATGCAGGGGTACGCCGGCCGACAGAACGTGCCGTGATCCATCCCCCCGGAGACCGCACATGCAAGCAAATTCGTACGCCGCCGCCGCCCTCCTCGCGCTCGGTCTTACCGGGTGCGCGGCGGGCGCCGTGGAGGAGACCCCCGCGCCGGCTCCCGCGCCCCAGGCCACCACCGCGCCCGCGGCCGCCGCCCCGGAGCAGGCCCCGTCCATCGAGCAGCGGCTCGCCAAGTACACCACGGTCCGCCTGACCTCGGACCTCTCCAAGCTGAGCGCGAAGGAGCGGCAGATGCTGCCGCTCCTGATCGACGCGGCGCGCGAGCAGGACCCCGTCTACTGGCACCAGGCGTACGGGTCCCGCGACTCGCTCCTGGCGACCATCACGGACCCGCAGATGCGCCGCTTCGTGGAGATCAACTACGGGCCGTGGGACCGGCTCGCGGGCGACGAGCCCTTCGTCCCCGGCGTGGGGCCGAAGCCGGCGGGGGCGAACCTGTACCCGGCCGGCATGACCAAGGAGGAGTTCGAGCAGGCCGTCGCCGCCGGCGGGGCGCGCGCGGACTCGCTCCGCAGCCTGTACACGCTGGTGCGCCGCGACGCCGCGGGGCGGCTGGTCGCCGTCCCCTACTCGCGGCAGTACGCGGAGGCCAACCGCCGCACCGCCGAGAGGCTGCGCGCCGCGGCGGCGCTGGCGGAGGACGCGGGGCTGCGGCGCTACCTCACCCTCCGCGCCGACGCGCTGCTCACCGACCGGTACCAGCCGAGCGACCTGGCGTGGATGGACATGAAGGACAACACGCTGGACCTGATCGTCGGCCCCATCGAGACGTACGAGGACCAGCTCTTCGGCTACAAGACGGCCAACGAGGCGTACGTGCTCATCAAGGACCAGGACTGGAGCCAGCGGCTCTCGCGCCTGGCCAGCTTCCTCCCGGCGCTGCAGCGCGGCCTGCCGGTGGACGCCCGCTACAAGCAGGAGACGCCGGGGTCCGACTCGGACCTGAACGCCTACGACGTGGTCTACTACGCCGGGCAGGCCAACGCCGGGAGCAAGACCATCGCCATCAACCTCCCCAACGACGAGGAGGTGCAGCTGCAGAAGGGGACGCGCCGGCTGCAGCTGAAGAACGCCATGCGGGCCAAGTTCGACCAGATCCTGGTCCCCATCGCGGGCGAGCTGATCGTGGAGGACCAGCGGGACAACATCACCTTCGACGCCTTCTTCGGGAACGTGATGTTCCACGAGGTGGCGCACGGGCTGGGGATCAAGAACACCGTCAACGGCAGGGGCACGGTGCGCGAGGCGCTGAAGGAGCGCGCCTCGGCGCTGGAGGAGGG
>DATABU010000613.1:0-3944 GCA_036259415.1 Longimicrobiaceae bacterium | reverse complement strand
CACCCAGGTGGGGGAGCGCGGCGTCAAGCTGAGCGGCGGGCAGAAGCAGCGGATCAGCATCGCGCGGGCGCTCCTGAGCTGCGCTCCCGTGGTGGTCCTGGACGAGGCGACCTCGGCTCTCGACTCGCAGACCGAGTCGGTGATCCAGGAGGCGCTGGAGAGCCTGACGCGCGGCAAGACCACGTTCGTCGTGGCGCACCGGCTGTCGACGGTGCGCAGGGCCGACCGGATCCTGGTGATGGAGAACGGCCGCATCGTGGAGCAGGGTACTCACGACGAGCTGATGGGCTTCGACGGCCTGTATCGCCAGCTCGCCCGGCACCAGTTCCGCTCGGACGCGATCCGGGCCACCGCCTGACGTCCCCGCCTTCCACGGCGGCGAGCCCGCCCGTCCGGGGGCTCCCCGCCGCGGGGGGCTCAGCGGCCCGTGGGGCGTCCGACGCAGATCCCGGTGTAGAAGTCCCGGATGCGTACGTGCTCGACGAGCGGCTGGGGATCGACGAGCACCTCGCCTGCGCTCTGCCGCGCGGAGAGGAGGGTCGGGCGTCCCGTGGGGCCGGTGCAGACGATCCCCGCGTGCGCGACGTCCAGGCCCTCCTGCGCCAGCACGAGCCCCACCACGTCGCCCTCCTCCAGCAGGGGCTCCACCCGGGGGAGGTCGCGGGTGGGGATCACCCACCGGGGGATCGCGGCCAGGCGCTGCTCGTGCCGCCGCATCTCCGCGTGGACGGCGGGATCGCGCAGCGCCGGGTACCGCTCCGCCCGCGTGGTGATGTAGTCGAGCGTGCCGGGGTCGGGTACTCCGAGCCGCGGGCCCAGGTCGAGGAGGATTCCACGGCGCGCGTTGTCGGACAGCCACTCCGAGAAGTAGTGCAGGCGGCTCGTGTATCCCCGCCGCGCGCCGTCCCGGTAGCGGACCCTTTCGACTTCCCGCGCGAACGCCTCCCACGACGGCGCACCGTCCGAGGCCGCCAGGCGCGCGACCGCCAGGCAGGACTCCACGAACGAGAGGCAGTTGAACCGGTCGAGGGGAAGGCTGAGGGGCTCCCGCGCGGGATCTCCACCGTCGTCCAGGTACTCGTCGTACACGCTGCCGGAGAACGGCGCCCCCACGACCGCCCGCCCGGCCCGCGCGACCGACGCGCCGAACGGGGAGCGTGCAGCGGCGGCGCTCCCCGCCCTCGCCTGGGCCACCCAGTCCAGAAGCCGCTCGTGCTCCGAGTGGGCGGGGGTGGCGCTATTCATGCGTACGTATTCCGCGGTTCTGCATGGCAGCCCGGCGGCCGGCCGCAAGATCGGGGCCGAGGGGCAGGAAGCTGGAGATCATGCGCATTCTGATCACGACCAACGTCCGGTGCCCCCTCTCCAGCGCGACGGCGGGGATGGAGCTGTCGTCCATGGACCTGGTCGGGAGCCTGGCGGCGGGAAGTGCCGCCCACGGATGGGAGCTCTGCGTGGTGGCTCACCCCGACACACGGCTCCCCGCGGGCGTCACGCTCGTCCCGGCGCCCATCCTGCCGTGTCCTCCGGAGTACGCCAGCGAAGGCGGCGGGGCGTCGAAGTGGGCGAGCGTATCGGGAGAGGCGGCGCTCCAGGTGGCGCTGGAGGGAGTGCCGGCGCCCGACCTCGTGCACGACCAGTCCGAGTACGTGTCCGTGGCGCTCGCGGCCTGGCGCCGCGGCCTCCCGTACGTGCGGACCGTACGCCTGATGCCGCACCACCCCAGCAGCGCCGCGGTGGCCCGGATCGCGCCCGAGCGGGTCTACATCTCCGAGTACCAGTCCCGCCACGACCGCTGGGGCGTGGAGGGACGTGGCCGGGTCATGCGCGACCTCGTGGCGGTGGAGCCCCCGCCCGTTCCGCCTTCCGCCGCTGCGCCCCACGCCGTCAGCATCGGCCGCGTCGAGCCGCGGAAGGGGCACCACCTGTCCGCGGAGATCGCCCGGCGGGAAGGGCTTGCGCTGAAGGTGGTCGGCCCCGTCCTCGACCCGGAGTACGCGAGGCGCCTCCAGGAGCGCGGCGACGTGGAGCTCCTGGGCGAGCGCCCGCGCGAAGAGGTCCTGGGCGCTCTCGCTTCCGCCCAGGCCCTGGTCTGGTGTCCGACCGCGCGCGAGCCCGGAGGACGGGTCGTGATCGAATCGCTGCGCCTGGGCACTCCCGTGCTGGCGCGCGCGATCGGCTACGCGTGCGACCTCGGGGGCCGTCGGGGAGCGCCGGCGCACTGTTCCACGAAGGGACTCGACTGGCCGTTTCCCGAGCCGCTGGTGCGGATCACCGCGCTCGGATCCGACTGGCCCTCGTCCCGCACCGAGGTGGCGGACGCGCACCGGCGCCTGTACGGCGACCTCCTGGCGGCGCGCGCCCGCGAGCGGCCCATCCTGGCGCGCGCCCCGTCCAGCGCCCGGGAGCCCGGCCCAGCACGGAGGGAGCGATGACACGCCTTCCCACCCTTACTTCGTTCACCGCCCTCCTCGCGCTCGTGGCGGCCTGCGGGAAGGCGGAGGAGCCCCGGCCCGCGCGCACGCAGGCGCAGGGCGGGCCGGCGGCGGCGCCGGCCGGCGAGGCCCGCCGGGTCACGCCGGGGGCGGAGCGGACCGTCGCCGTGACCTTCGACGACCTCCCGATCGCGCGGGAGGGCAGCTACGGCCCGCGACGCTCGGAGGCGGTCACCACCCGGCTGCTGGCGGAGCTGCGCGAATCGGGAGTGCCCGCGATCGGCTTCGTGAACGAGGACAAGCTGGAGCGGAGGGAGACCTCGGCCGTGTACACCGCCCTGCTGGAGGAGTGGCTGCACGCCGGAATGGAGCTGGGCAACCACACCTTCGGCCACGTCTCGTTCCGGGACACCCCGCTGGAGCGCTATCAGCGCGAGGTGCTCGACGGGGAGCGCGTCACCCGGCGCCTCCTGGCCGAGCGCGGACAGCGCCCCCGCTTCTTCCGCCATCCGTACCTGAACACCGGCTCCACGCTGGAAGACAAGCAGGCGTTCGAAGCCTTCCTCGCCGACCACGGCTACCAGGTGGCGCCGGTGACGATCGACAACGAGGACGTGGTCTACGCGCTCGCGTACGATCGCGCCTACGAGCAGGGGGACAGCGCGCTCATGCGGCGCATCGGCCAGGCGTACCTGGAGCACATGCGCGAGAGCTTCGCCTTCTACGAGGGGCTCTCGCAGCGTCTGCTGGGCCGCGAGCCCGCCCAGGTGCTCATGCTGCACGCCAACGCCCTGAACGCCGACTACCTGGACGAGCTGCTGGGCATGCTGCGGGGGCGGGGCTACGGCTTCGTGCCGATCGAGACGGCCCTGCGCGACCCCGCCTACCAGCTCCCCGACACCTACATCGACGCGCAGGGAGTGTCGTGGCTGCAGCGCTGGGCGGTCACGCAGGAAAAGGACCCTGGAGAGGAGCCCCTGGCGAGCGACTGGGTGCGCGAGGCCGCGGAGGCGGAGACCCTCCCGGCGGTCAGGTGATGCTCGCCGGCCCGTCCCAGCGAGGCGCGCCGGCCCGCGTCCGCATGGTGCCGTTCTTGCTACGTATCGTCCCACCAGTGCGGGCGAGCTCCCGACCTAGGGCTCCGGGCTCCGTCGCGTAGAGACCGCCCGCCGGAAGGTATGGGTGGTCGGGTCCGCTGCGCCCCCGACGCACACACGACGATCCGAATGGACCTGCTATACGTCCTGTCGGCTGCGGGAAACCTGCTTTACGAGGGGCAGTTCGGTCTCCACGGCCGGTATCAGACCTATGGGCAGCAGAGCTTCATCTACGATCTCCTCGTAGCGGCCTCCCGGCACTCCGTACGCGTCTCCCTGGCGGTCGACGACCCCCGCGTCTTCCCGCTGACCTCGCCCCTGGCGAGGTACGCCACCGTCCACGACTTCTCGGCGATCCGCCGCCCGGGCGGTCCTCCCTCGGCCGCGATCGTGGACGTCGTCTCCGACGACG
>DATABU010000612.1:0-1751 GCA_036259415.1 Longimicrobiaceae bacterium | reverse complement strand
CACCGCGCCGCCGCGGAGCGCCCCGGGATCGCCTTCGAGCGGCGGGACACGCTGGTGCGCCCGTTCTACCAGCGGCTCCCCTTCGCGCTGACGGGAGCGCAGAAGCGAGTGCTGAAGGAGATCGGCGAGGACATGGGGTCGCCGCGGCGGATGAACCGGCTCCTGCAGGGCGACGTGGGGGCGGGGAAGACGGTGGTCGCGCTCTTCGCCATGCTGCGGGCGGTGGAGAACGGCTACCAGGCGGCGCTCATGGCGCCCACCGAGATCCTGGCGGAGCAGCACGCCCGCACCCTCGTCAAGCTTTTGGGAGACCTCCCGGTGGGGGTGACGCTGCTCACCGGGCGGCTGGGGGCGCGGCAGCACCGGGAGGTGTCGTACCGCATCGCCTCGGGCGACGCGGGGATCGTGGTAGGGACGCACGCGTTGATCCAGGAGGGGGTGCAGTTCGCGCGGCTGGGGCTGGTGGTGGTGGACGAGCAGCACCGCTTCGGCGTGAAGCAGCGCATGGCGCTGGGGGAGATGGGAACGGTGACCGAAGGGGACCGCCGCATCCACCCGGACGTGCTGGTGATGTCGGCCACGCCCATCCCCCGCTCGCTCGCGCTGACGCTCTACGGCGACCTGGACGTGTCCATCCTGGACGAGCGCCCCCCGGGCCGGCAGCCGGTGCGCACCGCCCTCCGTCCCGAGTCGGCGCGGACCCGAGTGCTGCACTTCGTCCGCGAGCAGGTGCAGGCGGGGCGGCAGGCGTACGTCGTCTACCCGCTGGTGGAGGAGTCGGAGAAGACCGACCTCAAGGCCGCCACCGAGGAGTGGGAGACCCTCCGCACGCAGGTCTTCCCGGACCTCCGGGTGGGGCTTCTGCACGGGCAGATGCCGGGCGAGGAGAAGGACGCCACCATGCGCTCCTTCGCCGCCGGCGAGATCGACGTGCTGGTCGCCACCACGGTGATCGAGGTCGGGATCGACGTCCCCAACGCCACGGTGATGGTGATCGAGCACGCGGAGCGCTTCGGCCTCTCGCAGCTGCACCAGCTCCGCGGGCGCGTGGGGCGCGGCGCGGCCGAGAGCTTCTGCGTGCTGCTGGCCGGCGGCGCCGAGGCGGCCGAGCGGCTGCGGATCTTCGCCTCCACCGAAGACGGCTTCGAGATCGCACAGGCCGACATGCGCCTCCGCGGCCAGGGCGACCTCTTCGGCGCCCGGCAGTCGGGGACGCCCAGCTTCCGCTTCGCCGACCTGGAGAAGGACGAGGCGCTCCTGTCCCGCGCCCGGGGCGAGGCCCGCCGCATCGTGGACGAGGACCCGGAGCTGGAGGCGCACCCGGCGCTGCGCGCGGCGCTGGAGACGCGGTACGGGGAGCGTGCCCGGCTGTTCCACGTCGGGTGAGGTGGTGTCCTGTCGAGGCGGGGTTTTACGGGCTTGGGTTTGGGCGTGCCCCTCGCTGACGCTCGGGTCGGGCTGCGGCTCCGTAAGCGGGCACACTACGCCCGCTAACGGAGGCGAGCCCCACGGTACGACTGTGGGTCTCGCCGCTTCGCGCTCGCATCCCTCACGCGGGCGCCCAGCCGGGGGGGCTCGGAGCGAAGCGCCCCCGCCGGCATTCCGGCGGAGGCGCAAACTTTTCCGAGCGTGCAGACCGTGTTGCGTACCCCCTACGGGCGGCGCCCCGGCGCAAGGGTGTTGCGGATGCGGTTCAGCTCCTCGCGCTGGCGGCGGATGGTCTCGTCACGGGCGTTCAGCTCGCCCCGGAG
>DATABU010000611.1:0-5570 GCA_036259415.1 Longimicrobiaceae bacterium | reverse complement strand
CCGCGCGCAGCGCCGCGGCGGCGGCCTCGCCGAGGCGGTCGAGGAACGCGGCCGGGGGGTCGCCTGCGGGCGGGTCGGTGGGGATCATGGCACGTCGCGAGGGGGAGGGGTGGAGGACGCCCGCCGGGGAACGTGCGGCGGGCGCCCGTCCTACGTTGCAGCGCGGCGCGAGGGCTGGCAAGTGCGGCGGACCCGGCCGGACGGCGGCGAAACGGCCCGCCGGGGGAGGCGGGCCGTGGAGAGGGTCGGGTGCGGGGGTCTACCGCCCGCCCGGTCCGGCGGAGTCCGCGCGGGCGACCTCCACCCCCAGGAGGCGCGGCCGGATCTCCCGCTCGGGGAGCACGGGCTCAGGCGGCGGGGGCGGCACGTAGGGAGCGGCGAGCGTGGCGAGGGGGACCCGCGCCCGGCCGGTGCGCGCCCACTCCCGGCTCGCGTCGGCGAGGGCGCGGTGCTCCACCTCCTCGGCGGGGCGGCCGGACCTGCGGAGCAGCTCCTTCGCCTCGGCGAGGGCGCGGCCGCCGCGGCGGTACACGTCGGGGTGCAGCTGCACCTGGTCGTTGCGGAGCTCGGCCAGCCGGTACACCACGTCCAGCCGCACGGGGAGGTGGAGCGGCACCGGGTGCGTCACCCCGGAGTTCGCCACCAGCCAGTCGATGTGCGGCTTCCCGAACCCGGGGGTGCGGTCGGCGTGCAGGCGGCGGGTGAGGTCGATGATGTCCGCGTTGGCCATGCGGATGCACCCGTGCGACGCGGGCCCGCCCAGGCGCCCCACGCTGGTGGTGCCGTGGATGTAGTACAGCTCCGAGATGTGGAGCTTCACCCGGCCCATGGGGTTGCGGGGGCCGGGCGGCTCCGGCTTCCTCCCCCGCGCCCACTCGCTCTCGGGGGGGTGCCAGCGCGGGTTCCAGATCATCCGGGAGATCCAGAAGGTGCCGGTCGGCGTCGGGTGCCGGGAGGTCCCCACGGACACGGGGTAGCTCTTCACGACGGAGTCGCCGCGCACCAGGTCCATGCGCCCGGCGGGGACGTTGGCGACGAGCCGGAGGCGCGGCTGCGGCTTCGGGGCGGGGGCCTGCGCCTCGGCGGCGCCGCCGAGGAGGACGAGGGCGGCGAGGAGGAGCGCGGGTCGGGAGCGGGGCTGCATGGGTCGGTCGCGGGTTGCCGGGGGGCCGAGCGGGATGCGGGCCTTGTGTACTCCGCAGAGCCCCGCGGGTTCGCCGCGGGACCAGGGACGTCCCCGCCCTGGCATGGCGTGGCGGGAACGTCCCTATCGGGACACTGGTGCCCCACCCCCGCGCCGGGGCGCGGTCCGGCGGAAGCGCGGGAAGCGGGTGGGAACCGGTCGTTTACCGACTGCCCGTGCAAACACCCGTTGCGGGGCTTGCGTTTTGCCGCCTCCCGCCCCGTCCACGCCCGGCTCGGCGGGCGGCAGCTCCCCGGCCCCGATCCCCCACCCGGAGGCGATCCATGCCCCTGACCATCACCAACGAGTCGGACGCGAGCGTGCTGGTGCGCTTCAACAGCGGCACCACCCACCGGCTGGCCCCCGGAGAGACGCTGAAGGAGGTGGAGCACGCCCAGGTGAAGGGGAACGCCCGCATCCGGAGCCTGGCCGACCGCCGGCTCATCCGCATGGCGGAGGCGGGGGAGGCGGAGCCCGCGGAGGAGGAAGAGCAGGACGAGGGGACAGGCGGGGCGGAAGCGGAAGCGGGCGAGGCCCCTTCCGCCGCAGCGGAAGGGGGCGGAGGACGCTCCGGGAGCCCGCGGAAGTCCTCCCGCCGGACCCGGTAGCATGCCGCCCCGGCGGCACGAAGGCCACCCCAGCCGGCCCACGCTCCCCGTGGAGGGCCCGCAGCGGTTTCATCCTGATCCGGAGCGCAGAACATGGCGACCCTGACAGCCCCGGGCGTTTACGTCGAGGAGGTCTCCAGCGGCGTACGTCCCATCCAGGCGGCGGGAACCTCGACCGCGGCGTTCTTCGGCGAGGCGGAGCGCGGGCCGATCGGCTCGGTGGTCAAGATCTTCAACTTCACCGAGTTCCAGACGAGCTACGGGGCCTTCCTGGACGGCGGGCGCTACCTGGCGCACGCCGTCTTCCAGTTCTTCAACAACGGCGGCGCGGCGTGCTACGTGGGGCGGGTGGCGCCGGGCGCACAGACCGCCTCGGTGACCGTGCTCGACCGGGGAGCGGCGGCCCAGGACAGCATCACCTTCCGCGCCTCGTCCCCGGGGGCGTGGGGGAACCGGGTGATGGTGGTGGTGAGCAGCGCCGCCTCGACCGACCCGGAGAACCAGTTCACCCTGAACGTCTTCCAGGACAACCCCGTGGCCGGGGAGCCGCCGGTGCTCCTGGAGACGTTCGCGGACCTGAGCATGAACCCGGCGGACCCGGCGTACGTGGAGCGGGTCGTCAACAGCCGCTCCACCTACCTCCGCGCGGCCGTCAACGCGGGCAACGGCAACCTGGCCCGGGGCTTCAGCCGCAGCGCCGAGATCGACGTGGACGGCAACGACCTGCTGGGCCTGAGCCAGCGCGAGTTCCGCATCAACGTGAACGGCGACGGCTTCCGCACCGTGGACCTCACGGCGGCGCTCGCCGCGGCCGACCTCGCCGACCCGGCCGACATCCGGCAGGCCGTCCAGGACGTGCTGCGCGCCATGACGCCGCTGCGCCAGTCCACCCCGGCGAACAGCTACAGCGGCATCGACGTGGAGTTCAACGTCACCACCGCCCCCGACGGCGAGCTGCGCATCGTCGCCGGGGGAGCGGCGAGCGCCGCCTCCAGCGTGCTGGTGCAGGACGCGACGGACCCCACGCGGAACGCGGCGGGGCTGCTGGGGCTGGGGACGCGCAACGGCGGCACCGAGGTGTCCGGCTCCGCTCCGCTCCGCCCCCAGAACACGCCCGCCGGCGACTTCTACTTCCTGGGCGACGACACCGTGGCGGGCCCGGTGAGCGCGGTGCAGCTGGGCGACGACGGGAGCACCCCGCAGGACCAGGACTTCATCGCGGCCTTCTCGCAGCTGGACACCGTGCGCGACGTGAGCCTGCTGGCGGTCCCCGGGGTGGGCTCGGAGGCGGTGGTGGACGCGGGGATGAACTACTGCGCCCGGCGCCACCTCAGCGACTGCTTCTTCATCGGCGACATGGAGGCCACCGACGACACCTACGTCGAGGCGGTCGCCTTCCGCGACACGCTCAACAACCCCAACTCGTACGGCGCGGTCTACTTCCCCTGGCTGCGCATGCTGGACCCCACGGGCGTCTCGCCGGAGCCGATCCCGGCGCCGCCGTCGGGGTTCGTGGCCGGGCTGTACGGGCGCATCGACTCGCGGCGCGGGGTGTGGAAGGCGCCCGCGGGGACCGAGGCGATACTGGCGGGCGCGGTGGGGCTGACGACGGAGCTGGGCGAGGTGCAGCACGGCGACCTGAACAACCACCCCAAGAGCGTGTGCGTCATCCGCCGCTTCCCCGCCGCCGGGATCGTGGCCTGGGGGGCGCGCACGGTCAGCTCCGACCCCGAGTACCGGTACGTCCCGGTGCGGCGCATGGCCATCTTCCTCCGGGTGAGCATCTACGACGGCATCCAGTGGGCGGTGTTCGAGCCCAACGACGAGCCGCTCTGGGCCTCGCTCCGGCTGAACATCGGCGCCTTCATGAACACCCTCTTCCGCAGGGGCGCCTTCCAGGGCGCGTCGCCCTCGGAGGCGTACTTCGTCAAGTGCGACGCCGAGACCACCACCCAGGCCGACATCGACCTGGGGATCGTGAACGTGCTCGTCGGGTTCGCGCCGCTGAAGCCCGCCGAGTTCGTCGTGGTGCGCATCAGCCAGAAGGCCGGCCAGACCGGGTGAGGCGCCCCGCGCGCCCGCGTCCCGTGCACGACCACACCCCCGACTCCACCACGGAGGGCCAACGATGCCACAGTTCAGCGTGAACGCGCACCGCTTCGACCCGTACCGGAACTTCAAGTTCCGGGTGAAGTGGGACAACCAGTACGTGGCGGGCCTCAACAAGTGCAGCGCGCTGAAGAAGACCACGGAGATGGTGGAGTGGCGCGAGGGCGGCGACCCCAGCCACGGCCGCAAGCTCCCGGGGAAGACCAGCTACGACGCCATCACCCTTGAGCAGGGCGTCACCCACGACGCGAGCTTCGAGGAGTGGGCCAACCTGGTGAACAACTTCGAGGGCGACGCGCTGATGTCGCTCAAGAACTTCCGCAAGGACGTCACCATCGAGGTCTACAACCTCCAGGGCGTGGTGGTGATGGCCTACAACGTCTTCCGCTGCTGGGTGTCGGAGTACCAGGCGCTCCCGGAGCTGGACGCCGGCGGGAACGCGGTGATGATCCGCACCATCAAGCTGGAGAACGAGGGGTGGGAGCGGGACGTGTCGGTGACGGAGCCCACCGAGACCTGAGCGGGCGATGACGGGCGCCGCGGCCGGAACGGTGTGCCTCCTCCCCGGCGGGTACGTGGACGGGGAGGGCGTGGTGCACCGCGAGGCGGAGATCGCGCCGCTGACGGGGCGCGAGGAGGAGCTCCTGGCCGCGCTGGCCGGGGGCTCCCCCGCGGCGCTGGCCACCGAGGTCATCGCCCGCTGCGTCCGGGCCATCGGGGGGGTGCGGCCGCTCACGCCGGAGGTCGCGGGCCGCCTGCTGGTGGGCGACCGGCAGTTCCTGCTCCTGCGCCTGCGGGAGGCCACCTTCGGGGAGCGGGTGGACGGGCGCCTGGCCTGTCCCTGGCCGGACTGCGGCGCGCGGGTGGACATCGACTTCTCCACCGCGGACGTGCCGGTGAAGCGCTGCGCCGGGGTCTCGGCCACCTACCGGGTGGAGCTCACGGAGGAGGCCGCCGTGACCGACGCCGCCGGGGCGCAGCACCGCGCCGTCACCTTCCGCCTCCCCGACGGCCGCGACCAGGAGGCGCTGGCCCCGCTGCTGGCCGAGAACCCAGCCGCGGCGCTCACCCGCCTGCTGGAGCGGTGCGTGGTGGGGACGGAGGAGCCCTGGGACGACCCGGCGGAGCTGGTGGCGCGGCTCCCCGCGCGGGCACGGCTGGAGGTGGAGCGGGCCATGGAGGAGCGCGCCCCGGCGGTGGAGCTGGAGATGGAGCTGCTCTGCCCGGAGTGCGGCCGCGCCTTCACCGCCCCCTTCGACCTCCAGGACTTCTTCTTCGGCGAGCTGCGGACCGGCCGGGACCTGCTCTACCGGCAGGTGCACTACCTGGCCTACCACTACCACTGGAGCGAGCGCGAGATCCTGGAGCTGCCGCGCGAGAAGCGGATGGCCTATATCGGGGTCCTGGCCGACGAGATCGAGGCGCTGAACGATGCCGTCTGACCACGCGCGGGAGAGCGGCTGGCTGCTGGGGGTGCTGGCGCAGGGTGCGCGGCCGTGGGCCTACCGCGCGCGCGTGCACCGCCTGCTGGGGATCCCGCCCCGGGAGGAGGGGCGCGCCGCCTTCCGCCCGCCGCTCCCTCCCGCGGGCTTCCGGTACCTCGGGCGCGGCCCCGCGGACGCCCCGCCGCGGCCCTCCGCGGCGCAGGAGACGCCCCGACCACCCGCAGC
>DATABU010000610.1:0-3309 GCA_036259415.1 Longimicrobiaceae bacterium | reverse complement strand
CTTCGCCATGAGCGGCATCTTCGGCGGGCCGGAGCTCGCCGACCGGATCTCGGCGGAGCTGAGCACGGCCGTCCCCGGCGAGGCGTCGGGGCTGGTGAACGACTTCGTGGACCAGGTGGTGCGCGAGCGGAAGCCCGGCCTCCTCTCGGTGGGCCTGCTCCTGGCGCTCTGGTCGGCGTCGAACGTGTTCACGGCGCTGGGCGACACGCTCAACGTCGCCTACGACGTGAAGTCCACCCGCTCCTGGATCGCGAAGAAGGCGGTGGCGCTCGGGGTGCTCCTGGCGGTGGCCGTCCTCTTCCTGGCGGGGAGCACGGCGCTCCTGGCGGGCCCGGCCATCGCCGGGGCGCTGGGGCTGGGCGGGGTGGGAGCGACGCTCTGGGCCATCGTCCAGTGGCCGCTGGCCTTCCTGCTGATCGCCGCGGCGTTCTGGGTGGTCTACTACGTGCTCCCCGAGCGCGACCAGTCGGCGTGCAAGGGCACGCTCTTCAAGGCCGCCGCCGTCGCCGCCGGGCTCTGGCTCCTGGCGACGCTGGGGTTCCGCCTCTACGTGACCAACTTCAGCTCGTACAGCGAGACGTACGGCTTCATCGGCGCGGTCATCGTGCTGCTGCTGTGGATGTACCTGACCTCGCTGGTGGTGCTGCTGGGCGGCGAGATCGCCTCGGAGATGGAGGAGCGGGCGTAGTCCCGCCCGCCCCTCCGCGCCTCAGGAGACGCGGGCGCCGGCGAGCACGGCGGCCTCGTCCAGCCGGTGCAGCTCGTCCAGGAGCCGCCAGCGGAGCGACCCCGGGCCGGGCGACTCCGCCGCGGCCCGCTCGCCGCAGAGGCCCAGCACGGCCAGCGCGTGGGCGGCGGCGCGGAGGGGGTCCGCCCCGGTGGCGGCGAAGGCGCCGGCCAGGGCGCTGGCGGTGCACCCCAGCGCGGTGACGCGCGCCATCAGCGGGTGCCCGTTGGCGACCGCGAGCACGCGGTCGCCGTCGGTGACGTAGTCGGTCGCGCCGGTCACGGCGACCACGCACTCCAGCTCCAGCGCGAGCGCCACGGCCACCTCCCGCGCCTCGTCGGAGCGGTGCGCGCTGTCCACCCCCCGCCCCCCCCTCCCCTCCCCCGCCAGCGCCAGGACTTCCGAGGCGTTGCCCCGGACGATGGTGGGCCCCCTGCGCGCCAGCTCGCGCGCCACGCGGGTGCGGTACGGGGTCGCCCCCGCGCCCACGGGGTCCAGCACCCACGGCTTCCCCAGCTCCCGCGCGCGGTCCGCCGCCAGCTCCATGGCCTCCACCCACGCCGGCGACAGCGTGCCGATGTTCACCACCAGCGCCGACGCGACGCCCACGAAGTCCGCCGCCTCCTCGACCGCGTGCACCATCGCGGGGGACGCGCCCACGGCGAGGAGCGCGTTGGCGGTGACGTCCATGGAGACGTAGTTGGTGATGCTGTGCACCAGCGGCGACTCGCGCCGCACGGCCGCGAGGGCGGCCCAGGTCTCGGCTGCGTGGCTCATGGTTGCTCCCGGTGTACGGTGGACGAGCGGGAAGTTGGGGCGCCGGGGTCGAGCGCGAAAGGTTGAACCGCGGGTTGGGCGTGCCCCTCGCTGGCGCTCGGGTCGGGCTGCGGCTCCGTAGGGCCACGAACAACGTGGCCCTACGGAGGCGAGCCCCGACGGAACTGCTGTCGGGTCTCGCCGCTTCGCGCTCGCATCCCTCACGCAGGCTCCCAGCCGGGAGCGGGGCTGTCGTCGTTTCCGTTCGCCGTTCGCCGTTCCGCAGTACCCCCCAAAGTCGGTTCGGGGGGAGACTCGCCGGCAGTTCGGCGAGGCTCCCCCCGGCGAGGTGAGACCCGGGGCAGTTTCCGGGGCTCGCCGAGCCCGCGCAGGAGACGGACGGCAGTATCGTCCGGCTCCGGAGCGGCCCGCCGGCGCACGAAGAAGCCCCGGCGCCGAATCCGGCACCCGGGGCTCCTCGCGTCCTGAATGTACCGCTACTTCTCGACGATGAGCGCGGTGACCATGCCGAACATGCCGTGCGCCGCCTCGGCGTGGGTGAGGATGTGGCAGTGGAAGGCCCACACCCCCGGGTTGTTGCAGTCGACGATCACGTCCCAGCGCTCGCCCGGCGCGATGTTCAGCGTGTCGCACTTCCACGGCTGCGGCTGCGGCCATCCGTCCTTGTCGATGACCGTCATGTGCATCCCGTGCAGGTGCATGGGGTGGATCATCATCCCCTCGTTCATGAAGCGGATGCGCACCTTCTGCCCCAGCCTGGCCACGATGGGCTCGGTGGCCGGGAAGTCCTTGCCGTTCAGCGTGTAGCCGTGGAAGCCGTCGTTGAGGATCATGACGTAGTCCACGTCCACCTTCTCGATGGCCCGCGGGCGCTTCGGCTCCACCACGAAGGCGCCCAGCAGCCCCTTCCCCACCTGCTCGGCCGCGTTGTGGTGCGAGTGGTACATGTGCGAGCCGGCGTTCCCCTCGGGAACCGTGAACTCGTAGGTGTACGAGTCGCCGGGCTTGACGGGCGGCTGCGTGATGAACGGCACGCCGTCCTGGTCGTTGGGGAGCTCCAGCCCGTGGAAGTGCACGGCCGTGGACTGCTCCAGCTCGTTCCTCAGCACCACGCGCACCCGGTCCCCCTCCCTGACGCGGATCTGCGGTCCGGGGACCTGCTCGTTGTAGGCCCACCCTTCCACGAAGTTGCCGGGCTTGGTCTCCCACTGGATCTTCTTCGCGGTCAGCTCGTAGACCTTGACGTTGCCGTCCATGCGCGGCTGCACGAGCTGGTTGCCCCACTTCGCCGTCCTGGCGGGGAACGCCCTGATTCCCTCCTCGTGGTGGCGGTCCATCTCGTCGGCGGCCGCGCGCACCTCCTGGGGCGTCCTGGGGTGCGTGGCGGTGGTCCCGCCGCTGTGGTTGCTGTCCGCGTGGGCGGCCGCCGCACCGCCGGCCCCCTTGGTCGCCTGGGGCGGCTGCTGCTCGGCGGTGTTGCACGCGGCGAGCGCGGGAACGGCCAGCCCCAGCGCGGAGACGCGGAGGAAGTCGCGGCGGGAGGAGCGGCTCGGGACCGGCGTATCCTGCTGCGCGGAGTTGCTCATGGTAGGCTTCTTCCCGGTTGAGGAACGGACGCCGCGAACCGACCCGGATCGCGCCGCGGTCGTGGCGACGGGATGAAACCTACCGGAGCGCAGGGCTGCGATCTGTCGGGCCAGGGCGGAGAGGTCCGTGGGGGGATGGTGGAAGATCTCGCGGGGGATGTCCCCACGCGCACCTGCGGCCGCGCGGGGAATCGCCTCGCGCGAGGGGCCCGGACGCTG
>DATABU010000609.1:0-6488 GCA_036259415.1 Longimicrobiaceae bacterium | reverse complement strand
TCATGGAGTCGGAGGGACATGGGCTCTTACGACAGCGTGTAGTACACGCTAGTGCTGTCGCGGCGCCCCGTCAAGAGACAGGATACGATTCGGCCGGGGTCCTGCAGAGATAGCCTCCGAAGACGAGGGCCTCCGCAGAGTTCTGGGACGTTGATCCGGGGAGGACTGGAAGAGAACGCGTGAACGCGACGGCTCGTTGGCAGGTCCCGTACACCCGTTCCGGGGCGGCTGCGACCGAGCAGGCCACGAATTGTCGACCGGTGGACGCCGAACCGCCGTGCCACCTCGACGGCGCTCTTCCGTCGCCGCAGGCCCCGTAGCAGTCCTGCCGCTGCGCGCCGGCGGCGTCCCGCCGGTACGGCGCCTCCCCCCGCGGCGTGACACCACGCACTCGGCGGCGTGGCACCGATCCCGCACCGCGGACGTGGCCTCCGGATCCCTGCCACCGGGAGAGAGACCATGGGAGCCACCACGCACGACATCTTCGGCGGCGCCGGGGGCGCCCAGCCGGCCACGCCCGGCAGCTACGGGGAGGCGCCGCGCGGCCGCCGACTCCCCGACGCGACGCGCCTCGGGCCCGTGCGGCTCCAGGTCGCCGAGCTGGACCGCTCGCTGGCGTTCTACCGGGACGTGCTCGGCCTCCGCGTGCTGGAGCGCGAGGGGAGCCGCGCGGCGCTCGCCGCGCACGGAGACGAACGGGTGCTGGTGGAGCTGAACGGGCGGCCCGGCGCGACCCCGGCCGGGCGCCGGGCTCGACTGGGGCTCTACCACTTCGCCATCCTGCTCCCCGACCGCCCCTCGCTGGGCCGCTTCGTGCAGCACCTGGCCGAGGCGGGCGTGCGCGCCGGCGCGGGCGACCACCTGGTGAGCGAGGCGTTCTACCTGAGCGACCCCGACGGGCTGGGGATCGAGGTTTACGCCGACCGGCCGCGCGGGGCCTGGCGCCGGATCGGACGGGAGCTGATGCTCGCCACCGACCCCGTGGACGTGGCGGGCGTCCTGCGCGCCGCCGGCGGCGAGCGCTGGAGCGGGATGCCGGCGGGGACGGCGATCGGGCACGTGCACCTGCACGTGGGCGACCTGGAGCAGGCCGCCGCGTTCTTCTCCGAGGCGCTCGGCTTCGACCGCATCACCTGGAGCTACCCGGGCGCGCTCTTCCTGGGCGCGGGCGGCTACCACCACCACCTGGGGACGAACACCTGGGCGGGTCCCGGCGCGAGACCGCCGGAGGCGGGCGACGCGCGGCTGCTGGAGTGGACCGTCGAGCTGCCGGACGCGGAGAGCGTGGCGGCTGCGTCCCGGAGCCTCGCGGATGCGGGGTACCCGGCCGAGCGGACGCCCGACGGCGAGGTCGTGGCGCAGGACCCGTGGGGCACGCGCGTCCGGCTGCGGATCGATCGGACTTCACGGCTCGACACCGGGGGATCGGTATGAAGGGTGAACGCACGATGCTGGCGGTCCGCCTGCACGAGCCCGGCGGGCCGGAGGCGCTCCGCGTGGAGCGCGTGCCGGTCCCGGTGCCCGCGGCGGGGGAGGCGCTGGTGCGGATCGAGGCCACGGGGGTGAACTTCATCGAGGTCTACCAGCGCCGGGGTCTGTACCGGGTCCCGCTTCCCGCCACCCTCGGCGGCGAGGGCGGCGGCGAGGTGGTGGCGGTGGGCCCGGGCGTGGACGAGGTGCGGGGCGGCGACCGCGTCGCGTGGGCGGGCGGGTCCGGCGCGTACGCGGAGTACGCCGCGGTGCCGGCCGCGAAGCTCGTCCCCCTCCCCGCGGAGGTGAGCCCGCGCCTGGCCGCCGCGGTCATGCTCCAGGGGATGACGGCGCACTACCTGGCCACCTCCACCTACCCGCTGAAGGAGGGCGACCGCTGCCTGGTGCACGCGGCCGCGGGGGGCGTCGGCCTGCTGCTGGTGCAGATCGCGAAGCGGCGCGGCGCGTACGTGGTGGGGACCGCGGGGACCAGGGAAAAGGCGGAGCTGGCCCGCTCGGCGGGAGCCGACGAGGTGATCGTCTACACCGAGCAGGACTTCGCCGCCGAGGCGCGGCGGCTGACCGGGGGGCGGGGGGTGCAGGTGGTCTACGACTCCGTGGGGAAGACGACCTTCCTCCCGGGGCTGGACGTGCTGGCGCCGCGAGGCACGATGGTCCTTTTCGGGCAGTCCGGCGGGCCCGTGGAGGCGGTCGACCCCCAGCTCCTCAACCAGAAGGGCTCCCTGTTCCTGACGCGCCCCACGCTGGCGCACTACGTCGCCACGCGCGAGGAGCTGCTGTGGCGCGCGGGCGAGCTGTTCTCGTGGATCGGGGCGGGGGAGCTCGACGTGCGCGTCGGCGCCGAGTTCGCGCTGGCGGACGCGGCGGAGGCGCACCGCGCGCTGGAGAGCCGCGGCACGACGGGCAAGGTCCTGCTGCGCAGCGGCGGGGACGCCGGGTGAGCGGTCCCGTCCCACGGCCTCACCGCACCTGCACCGTCTCCGTGTTGGAGCGCAGCATCACCCGCTGCCCGTGCAGGGTCCCCGCCAGCGTCGCGTACGCCCGGTAGGTCCCGGCCGGCAGCGGCGTGGAGACGGGCGCGAAGGTCCGCGGGTCGTGGCCGCGCACCTCCCCCGTCCACGCGAAGGTCTGCTCCCTCACCTCGCGCGGGGCCAGCTCCAGCGAGGTGAGCGCCGCCGTGCAGAGCCAGGCGCCCCCCTCCGGGTAGACCGTGCTCCCCGCCGCGTCCTCCACGTGAGGGAGCACCTGGCAGCCGCCGGAGAAGTCCAGCCGCACCGCGTGGTCGTTGTGGTTCGCCAGGCGCGCCACCAGCCGGGCCGTGTCGCCCGGCGCGATGGAGAGCGACGACGCGGAGAGGGTGAGGGCCAGCCCCTCGCGCGCGACCGCGTCGTAGTCGGCGGCGCTGGGGTCGGAGCAGCCGGCCGCGAGGGCCAGGAGGAGGGAGACGAGGGTGGTGCGGCGCATGGCGGTACCTCGCGGCGGACGGGTCTTCTGAGCGGTCCCTCCCAGGACGCTCCCGGCCGCCGCGAGGTCACGGCGCGCCTCCTGCCCGCCGGCCAGGCTTGATTCCGCGCCGCCGCGCCCGCTAACCTGAGGGGAGACGAACTCCGCTCCCCAGACTGCGTCGCCATGCCCGCGGACACCCTGATCTGCTCCCATCCCCGCAGCGGGGGGAGGTGGCTCCGGTACCTGATCGCCCACTACCTGGCCGCGCGGCACCGGCTGGGGATCACCGTCACCCCCCAGACGGTGTTCGCCGTGGTCCCCGACCACCACGACGAGGGCGAGCGCGGCTACCCCGCCTTCCGGTTCCGCGGCCGGCGCAGCCTCCCCCTGGTCGCCGTCTGCCACCAGCCGTACTCGTGGGAGCTGCACCGCGGCTACCCGCTGGCCTTCCTGGCGCGCAACCCCTACGACGTGCTGGTCTCGGCCTACTTCCACCTTACTGCTGAGAAGGGCGAGTACCGGGGCTCCATGCGGGAGTTCATCCGGCACCCGCGGCAGGGGCTCCCCGCGTGGATCCACTACATGAACCTCTGGGCGCCGCGGCTGCTCACCCACCGCGACACCGCCCTCCTGTCGTACCGGGCGCTGAACGCCGACGCGGCGGGGGCGCTCGGCCGCGTGCTGGAGTTCCTGGGCGAGACGCCCGATGCCGCGCTGGTGCGGCAGGCGGTGGAGAGCGGCGAGGCGCTGCGCAGCGGCCGCGCGATCCGCACCGGGCAGGAGGGGAACTTCTGGGACCACCTCCAGCCGGAGGAGATCTTCGACGTCCAGGAGATCCTGCAGCGGGAGATGTCGCCGGCGGCCGTCCGCCTGCTGGAGTCCGCCGGCGTGGAGATGGACCCCTTCCCGCGCGACGGGGACTGAGCTCAGCGCTTCTTGGCGAGGATGGTGCCGCGGCAGTTTGGGGCGCCGCACCGGCAGGGATAGCGGCGCTTCAGGGCGGGCGTGTGGCGCTCCTCCAGGATGAAGTTGTAGTCGTAGACCAGCTCCTCCCCGGGGGCGATGTCGCGCACTGCCTCGATGAAGATGCGGCCGCCGTCGATCACCGCGTCGCAGTTGGGGTCGCAGGAGTGGTTGATCCAGCGCGAGGCGTTCCCCCGGAAGGCCGCGTCCACCACCACCTCGTCGTCGATGGAGAAGAGGAAGGTGTGGTGCTGGTTCGAAGGGTCGTCGGGGTAGCGGCGGTCCGCCTCCTCGGTGCTGATGCGCTCGCCCTTGTACTCGATGATGCGCGTCCCCGCGGGGATGAACTGCGTGGCGAACGCCCCGCGCCCGTGGATGCGCGAGTTGCGGAGACGGAAGGGGTACGGCGGTCCGGGGATCAGCGCGGGCATCGGGGCGGTGCGGGCGGTGGCGGAGCGGGTGAACGGACGGCGCCGCTGCAAGCGGCGTGCAGCGGCGCCGGTGCGGCGCTCAGGCGGTGCCGGGCCCGGCGGCGAGCCGGCCCTGCATGAAGGAGACCGCGAGGCGGTTGAACGCCTCCGGCTGGTCCACGTTGCACACGTGCCCGGAGTCGCGGATCACCCGCAGCAGGCTGTGCCGGTGGCGCGAGACGATGTGGCGCACCGGCGGGAGGAACATGTGATCCTCCTCGCCCATCAGGTACAGGGTGGGGACGGGGAGCTCCTTCTCCTCGAAGAAGCGCAGCAGCGGGTTCACCTCCTGAGTGAGACGCCACCAGCGCAGGAACTCCTTGCGGGCCACCTTGCGCGCCTCGTTCACGAAGAGGAGGCGCGACTCGCGGTGCCGCGGCCTGGGCATGATGATCCAGGCGAAGAGCCGGTACAGCCACAGGAAGGGGACCAGGCGCCGCACCGCCGTCCCCACCCGCACCAGGAAGCGCGAGCGCAGCGTCAGCCGGGTGATGGCGCCGCCCAGCACCATGCTGCGGATGCGCTCCGGGGCGATCTCCCACAGCGTGCGGATGAGGATGGTCCCCAGCGAGATCCCCACGAAGTGCGCCGAGCGGATCCCCAGGTGGTCCATCACCTCCAGGATCTCGGCGCTCACCTCGCGGAAGGTGTACGGCTCCAGGTCGCGCGCCTCCAGCCGCGGCTGCGATGAGCCGTGCCCGCGCAGGTCCACCAGCAGCAGGTTGAAGTGCTTGCGGAACTCGCGGAGCTGCCGGTACCAGATGGACGAGCTCCCCCCCGCGCCGTGCACGAAGACCACCCACTCGTGGTCCGGGCCCAGGACGAAGGTCTTGTGGTGCAGCATGCGGGGGTGTCCTGCGCGCGGGGTGTTTCGGGCGGTCGTGCCCTGATACTCCGATCCCGGGGCCGCGTTCGGGGTATGCTGGAACGGCTGGGTTCGGGCGTGCCCCTCGCTGGCGCTCGGGTCGGGCTGCGGCTCCGTAAGCGGGCACACTACGCCCGCCAACGGAGGCGAGCCCCGGGAAACAGCCCCCGGGTCTCGCCCCTTCGGGCTCGCATCCCTCACGCGGGGCACCGAGCGGCGTCCGGTGTTCGTTCAACTTCGCAGGTCATGTGCCTGATCCTCTTCGCGCAGGACGCGCATCCGCTGTACCGGCTGGTGGTGGCGGCCAACCGGGACGAGTTCTACGAGCGGCCGGCCGCACCCGCGGCGTGGTGGGAGGACGCGCCGGGGATCCTGGGGGGGCGGGACCTGCGCGGCGGGGGGACGTGGCTGGGCGTCACCCGCGGAGGGCGGTTCGCCGCGGTCACCAACTACAGGGAGATGGAGCCGCCGCCGCCGGACGCGCCCTCGCGGGGGCACCTGGTGGGCGGCTTCCTGGCGGGCGGCGAGGAGCCGGGGGACTATCTGGGCGGCCTGGCCGGGCGCGCGGAACGCTTCGCGGGGTTCAACCTGCTGGTGGGCGAGGGGGACGCGCTCTGGTACTTCGGCAACCGCGGCGGTGAGGTCCGGCGGCTGGGGGCGGGCGTCTACGGGCTGAGCAACGCGCTGCTGGACACCCCCTGGCCCAAGGTCGAGCGGGGGAAGGACGGGCTGCGGGCGGCGCTCGCGGACGGCGGGGAGGTGGACCCCGAGGCGCTCTTCCGGCTCCTGTGGGACGCCGAGCCCGCCGCGGACGCGCTGCTCCCCGACACCGGCGTGGGGGTGGAGCGCGAGCGGATGCTCTCCTCCCCCTTCATCCGCAGCCCCGAGTACGGGACCCGCGCCTCCACCGTGCTGCTGGTGCGCCGCGACGGCGGCGTGCGGCTGGTGGAGCGCACCGTGACGCCGGGGCGCGCCGGGTGGACCGAGGCCGCTCACGCGTTCCGGCTGGAGCGCCGCTAGCCGGCGCGACGGCGGCCCGCCCCGCGCGGTCGCCGGCCAGACCGCCGCCTCCACCCCCGCCGACCCGGTCCGTGCCCATCCCGAGCGAACGCATCTCGGTCGTCGTCCCCGCGCTGAACGAGGCGGAGGGGATCGCCGCCACGCTGGAGCCGCTCCAGCCGCTGCGCGCGCGCGGGCACGAGGTGCTGGTGGTGGACGGCGGCAGCGCGGACGCCACGGCGGAGCGGGCGGCG
>DATABU010000608.1:0-6096 GCA_036259415.1 Longimicrobiaceae bacterium | reverse complement strand
AGGCCCCCTCCGGTGAGGGGGCCTTCCGCGCGTCTGGAGTCGTGCCGCCGGCCTACTGCGGGCCGAAGCTCGGGCTGCTGTCGGCCTGCTCCTGCGGGCGCTGCCGGATCTTGGGCGCCTTGCCGAAGTTGTACTGGAACGTCAGGTGCACGGCGCGGGAGTTGAACTTCCGCTCGGTGACCTGGGTCAGGTTGTCGTCGCCCGCCTCCACCCGGAAGCGCATGGTGTCGAACGGGTCGGAGACGCGCAGGCTCACGGTGGCCTTGTCGCCGGGGAGCCGGTGGCGGACCGAGAGGTTCGTCATCGCCATGCTGGCGAAGCGGCCGCCCTCGATGGCCATGGGCGCACGGTAGAAGTAGCTCGCCTGGAGCGCCGTCTGCTTGCTCACGTTCAGCGTGCCGTTGACCCGCCCCGACCAGGTGACCGCGTCCGAGGAAACGGCGGACTCGGCGCTCCCGCCCTCGGTGACCATCTTGTAGACGTTGAAGCCGGCGAACCCGCTGAACATGGGCCCGAGCCGCAGCGAGCCGTTCACGTCCGTCCCCCACGAGTCGCTGGTGTCCAGGTTCTTGAAGCTGATGGTGGTCACCTCGCGCCCGGCCACCACGTCGTCGGTGTCGATGATGAAGCGGATCACGTCCGAGGTGTGCCGGTAGAAGGGCGACACCTGCAGCGACCCCATCCGCCAGGAGCGCTGCAGCCCCAGCTCGATGGCGTCCGTGTACTCCGGGTTCAGCTCCGGGTTGCCCAGGAAGACGTTCTGCGGATCGAAGAACACCGGGAACGGGTTCAGCTCCTGCGTCCCCGGCCGGCGGATCCGGCGCGAGTAGCTGACCTTGGCCTGCGTGGCGTCGTTCAGCTTGTACGAGACCAGGGCGCTGGGGAAGAGGCTGGTGTAGCTGTGCGGGTAGCTCTCCGCGCCGGCCAGCGAGAAGTCGCGGCGGGCGTACTCCGCGCGCAGCCCCGCCTGCAGGTCGAACTTGCCCGCGCCCTGGCTCACCACGCCGTAGGCGGCGTGGACCTGCTCGTCCAGCTCCAGTTCGTTGCTCCGGTCGCTGGACTCCCAGTCGCCCGTGCCCAGCGGGTCGGTGAGCACCTCGTAGCCGCGGTCCAGCCAGCGGGCGTTCCCCTTGTAGCCGGTCTCCAGCTTGGTGCGCTCGCGCAGCATGCGGGTGTAGTCGGCCTGGGCGGTGAGCTGGTAGGTGAGCGCGTCCAGCACGTTCGTCTCCGCCTCGGGCGTGGCCTGGGCCGCGGCGAGCCCCGCCTCCCCCACCGGGAGCCGCCAGAGGAGCGTGCGGTCCTCCTCGTCGGAGCGGTTGAAGCGCAGCTCGGTCGAGAGCTCGTGCCGCTGCGGCTCCAGGGTGCGCTTGAAGGCCAGCGTGTAGTCCACCAGCAGGTTGTCGTTCTGCGAGTCGCGCGTGCGGTCGTAGCGGTCCAGCAGCAGCCGGGTGCCGTTCAGCTCGCTGTACGCGCTCAGCGACTCGTCGGTCGCGTTGCGGCGGTTCACCAGCAGCGAGTTGGTGAGCACGTCCTGCCTGCTCAGGCGGTAGTCCAGCGTGGCGTTCAGGTTGTGGCCGCCGTTGGTCTCGTCGCCGGCGATGTCCTGCTCGGTGAAGGCCAGCGGGGTCCGCTCCGCGCCCAGCCGAAGCCGGTCGTTGATCCCCACCACGCTCCGCCTGTCGGAGTTGAAGCCGTAGCTGGTGAACAGCGTCACCGGGCCGCTCTGGTAGCCCACGTTCCCCGAGGCCACGTAGCGGTCGGAGGTGGAGCCGGCCAGAGTCATCCCGCCGCTCAGCCCCAGGTCCACGTTCTGCTTCAGGACGATGTTGATGATCCCGGCCATCCCCTCGGGGTCGTCCTTTGCCGACGGGTTGGGGACCACCTCCACCCGCTCCAGGAGGTTGGCGGGGAGCTGCCGCAGGTAGCCCGCGAGCTGCGCGCCGCGCAGCGGGGCCGGACGCCCGTTGATCTGCACCACCACGTTCTCGTTGCCGCGCAGGCTCACCTTGCCGTCGGCGTCCACCTCCACCGAGGGGACGTTCTGGAGCACGTCGGAGGCGTTCCCGGCGGCGGGGGCCACGTCCTTGGCCTGGTAGGCGTTGCGATCCGGCGCGATGGTGGCGCCCGCCGAGCGCTCGCCCGTCACCGTCAGCCCCTCCAGGACCATGGCGCTGCGGGTGAGCGGGACGTTCCCGGCGCTGAAGCGGCCGGAGGGGCCGGCGATGGCCACGTCCTCGATGGTCCGGGCGGCGTACCCGGGGGCGCTCACCTTCAGGTAGTAGCTCCCGGGGCGCAGCCCCTCAATGCGGAAGGAGCCGTCGGGGCGGACCACCGCGCCGGTGACCAGCGACGAGTCGGCGCGGCTCCACACGGAGACCGCCGCGGAGCCGATGGGGGCGCTGCCCTCCCCGTCCACCACGGCGCCGCGGATCTCGCCGCCGCCCGCCGCGGGGACCTGCTGGCGCGGCGCGCCCTGCGCCGGGTTCTGGGCCAGGGCCGGTGCGCCGCTCGCGGCGATGGAGACGGCCAGCACGCCGACGACGATCGGTTTCATCTTGGAAGCTCGGAAAAGGGGTTCCGGACGCGAGCCACGGGGCGTGGCGGTTGGGTCTGGGCTCTGGGTACGCCGCCGGGGTCGGAGACCTCTTTCGCCGGCGTGAGGGCTCTACGGGGGCGGGGCCGCGAAGGATTCAGCGCCGGTGGGGACATCCCGGGCGGCGACATACAGAACCGGACACGGATCACCGAGCGGTCCTCCCAGGGCGCTCCTGGCAGCAGCCTTGCGGGCAGCCCTCCACGATTCGACCGCCCACTCCCGCGACACGAGACGCCATGATCTGCATCCTGCACGGCTACCTGCTGGAGGGCTCGGGGAGCAACCTGTGGACGCGCGCCATCGTGGAGGGGCTCTGCCGCCAGGGGGAGACGGTCCACCTCATGGCGCAGGAGAACCACCCCGATCGCTACCCTTTCATCGCCGAGGCGGTCGCCTACGGCCCGGACGGGAGCGCCGAGACGCTGTTCCGCAGGGAGAGCCCGCTCGCGGGGTGCTGCGTGCTGCACAAGCCCGCGCTGGGCGAGGTGCTCCCGGTGTACGTGTGGGACAGCTACGAGGAGTTCTCCCGCCCCACCGCCATGACGGAGCTCCCGGACGCGGAGATCGAGGAGTACCTGGAGCGGAACGTGCGCGCCCTGCTGCGCATCGTGCGGGAGAACGGGATCACCGCGCTGCACGCCAACCACGCGGTGCTCATGTCGGTGGTGGCGCAGCGGGCGAGCGCGGCCACGGGCGTCCCCTTCGCGGTGATGCCGCACGGGAGCGCGTTGGAGTACGCGGTGAAGCGCGACCGGCGCTTCCTGCGCATGGCGACGGAGGCGTTCACCGCCGCCCGCCGCGTCTTCGTGCACGGCGAGGAGATGCGCCAGCGGGTGCGCGACACCCTGCCGGACGTGCCGGGGCTGGAGGCGAAGTTCTCGGACCTGCACCTGGGGGTGGACACCGCGCAGTTCCAGCCGGTGGAGCGGGTGGAGCGCCGCGCCGCCGTCTCGCGGCTGGGCGAGGCGCTGGAGGGCGCGTCCCGCGGCCGGACGCCCGAGCAGGCGGAGGCGATGCTCGCGCGGCTGCACGGGGGGATGGGGGTGGCGGAGCTGCTGGACGCCTTCGCCGTGGCGCGGGGGTACGACGCCAAGGCCCCCGACGCCGACGTGGAGGCGCGGCTGGCTGCGGTCGGCTGGGAGAGCGACCCCACGCTCCTCTACGTGGGCCGGCTGATCTCCACCAAGGGGGTGCAGGGGATCGTGGCCGCGCTCCCCCTGCTGCTGGAGCGCGCGCCGGAGCTGCGGCTGCTGGTGGTGGGGCACGGCCCGCTCCGCGAGCCGCTGGAGGCGCTGCTCTGGGCGCTGGAGCACGGCGAGCGCGAGCTGGCCGAGCGGATCGTGGCGCAGGGGCGGGTCCTGGAGGGGATGCCCGAGGGCGAGACCGCCGGCACGGAGCTCACCATGGTGGCGCGCTTCTGGGAGGGGCTGGCCGCGCGCGGGGAGCTGGACGCCTACTTCGCCGCCGCGCGGGAGCGGGTGCGCCCCGGCCGCGTGGTCTTCACCGGGTACCTGACCCACCGGGAGCTGCGCTGGCTCTTCCCCTGCTGCGACGCGGCGGTGTTCCCCTCGGTGGTGCGCGAGGCCGGGCCGCTGGTCTTCCTGGAGGCGCTGGCCTCCGGGGCGTTCCCGCTGGGCACCTACTTCGGGGGGATGCGGGCGAGCATCGACTCGGTGGCGGACGCGCTCCCCCCCGGCGGCGCCGAGGCCATGAAGCTGTCGTCCGACGCGGGCCGGACGGTGGACGACATCGTCCGCAACGTCCCCCGCGCGCTGGCGATGGGCGAGCGCCACACGGAGGCGCTGCGCCGCGTCGCCCGCGAGCGCTACGACTGGGCCAGCGTGGCCCGCAAGCTGTCCACCGAGCTGCGATCGCTGTGACCCCCACCGACCCCGGCCCTCCGCCGCAGACCCCCGACGACTTCGCCGCCGACGCCATCGTGGTGCTGGGCGGCGGCGTGCACGCCGACGGCACCCTCCCGCGGGTGGCCCGCGCCCGCGTGGAGCGCGCGGCGGAGATATTCCACGGCGGCATCGCCCCGCGCCTGGTCCTGTCCGGCCTGTGCGGGCTGACGGAGCCGGAGCCGCCGGTCAGCGAGGCCGCGGCCATGGCGGCGTACGCGGCCGAGCTGGGGGTGCCGCGGGAGGCGCTGCTCCTGGAGGACGAATCGCGCGACACGCTGGGGAACGCCTACTTCACCCGGGAGCGCTACCTGGAGCCCAACGGGTGGAGCTCCATCCGCGTGGTCACCTCGGACTTCCACCTGTCCCGCGCCGCGTGGGTGTTCCGCAAGGTGCTGGGTGGCGCCTACGACTTCTCCTTCGTGTCCGCAGCGTCGGGCTTCTCGCCGCGGGAGCTGATCGACCGCGCGGTGGAGGAGTGCCGCATCCTGATCTTCCTGAACGAGTGGCTGGAGGCGCTGGAGGAGGCGGACGACGCCGCCCTGGACCGCCTGATGGTGCACGAGCACCCCGGCTACTCGGACGCGCCCCTGCTGACGCACGAGCAGATGCAGCGACGCCTGGACGAGATCTCGCAGATCACCCGCATCGCCGGGGGCCGGGGCTGGATCGCCACGGGCAGCGGCCCCGGCGACTGGGGCGGGGCGATGGAGCGCCGCGCGGGCGCGGAGCGGCGCGCCCGGCGTCCGTTCTGGGCGGGGCGGCGGTAGAGGGCGGGGCGCTACCGCCTCCGGCCGTACGTCCGGTCGAGGTACTGCTCCCAGGTGACGCGCCCATCGCGGTGGTCGGGGGAGAGCAGGGCGCCCGCAGCGAGCCCCCGGCTCATCGCGCCGGGGACGGGAAGCCGGGCCAGCCACGCGCGGCGGCCGCGCGCGTCCAGCCAGGCCCGGGCGAGGTCGTCCAGCGCCCGCACCCCGGGGCCGCCCATGTCGGGGAGCATCCCGGCGGGCGGGGCGGCGGCCGCCTCCACCAGCCGCGCCGCGACTTCGTCCGCGTCCACCGGCTGGAACCGCCAGCCGCGGGGGACGAGCGCCAGCCCCGGCAGCGCGCAGAGCGCACCGAGCATCCGGTCGAGCAGGGCGTGGAACTGCGTGGCGCGGAGGATCGACCAGGGCACACCTCCCGCGCGGACGCGCTCCTCGGCGGCGAGCTTGTGTCGGTAGTAGGGGTTGGCCGTCAGGCGGTCGATCCCGACGATGGAGACGTGGACGAAGTGCCGCACCCCCGCCGCGCGCGCCGCCTCCAGCAGCCGTGCGGTCCCCTCCACGTCCGTCGCCCGCGCCTTCCACTGCTGCGCCGTCGCCGACCCGGCGTGCACCACCACCTCCATCCCCCTCACCGCCTCCGCCAGCCCCTCCCCCGTCGCGAGGTCGCCCACCACCCGGTCGCCGCCGCCCGGACGGCGGCTCAGCACCCGCGCCCGGTGCCCGCCCCGCCGCAGCCGCTCCACCACCCGGCTGCCCAGCACCCCCGTTCCTCCCGTGACCAGCACGTCCATGCAGCACCTCCAGGGTTGGTGTCGTACCGGATCCGGTTCGT
>DATABU010000607.1:0-1873 GCA_036259415.1 Longimicrobiaceae bacterium | reverse complement strand
GTGCCGACCGGGTGGTGCCCTTCGAGCGCACCGAGCGCCTCGCGGCGCCGCCGGAGGACGAGGGACCCGGGGCGGCGGACCGGGAAGGCCGTGGCAGCGGCGGCCGGGAAGTGCTGTTCCACGCCGCCCTCGCCGCCGGCGACAACATCCGTCGCCGCGGCGAGGCGACCCGGGCCGGCGCGCCGCTGCTGCCCGCCGGCACCGTCCTCGGCCCGGCGGACCTGGCCCTGCTCGCCACCCACGGCTTTGCCGCCGTGCGGGTGCACCGCGCGCCGCGGGTGGCCGTGCTCACCACCGGCGACGAGGTGGTGCCGCCGGACGAGGCGCCGCGGCCCGGTCAGCTCCGCGACAGCCACACCGATTACCTGCTGGCCGCCGGCGCCCGCCTCGGCCTGGTCGTCGAGCCCCTCGGCATCGCCCCGGACCGCCCGCGGGCGCTGGTCGAACGGCTGGGGGCGGGGCTCGCCGCGGCGGACGTGCTGCTGGTGGGCGGCGGCGTGTCCGCCGGGGAGCTCGACTTCGTGGAGGGCGCGCTGGCGGAGCTCGGCTGCCGGGCCCTGTTCACCGGGGTGGCGATCCAGCCCGGCAAGCCGCTGGTGGCGGCGGTGCGCGAGGGGGCGCGGGAGGACGGGCACAAGCTGGTGTTCGGGCTGCCGGGCAACCCGGCCTCCGTGCTGGTCACCTGGCGCCTGTTCGCCCGCCCCGCCCTGGAGCGCCTGCTGGGTCGCCCGGCCTCGCCGTTCGACCGCCTGCTGCCCGGCGAGCTGGCGGCGCCGGCGCCGGGCACCCGCGGGCGCGACCGCTTCCTGCCCGCCCGCCTGGAGCACCGCGACGGGCGACTGCTGGTCCACCCGGTGGCGATCGCCGGGTCCCACGACCTCGCCGCCTATGCCCGCGGACCCGCGCTCCTCCACCTCCCGGCCCACTCGCCGCCCCTCCCGGCCGGTGCGCCCTGCCGGGTGCTACCGGAGCCTTGAGCGCCGCGGCGGAGGGTCGCCGCGACTGATAGCATCCCCTCGGAAGCGCTCGGGGGCTGGTGCCTCCCGCGGTCTTCAAAACCGTAGTCCCGGGCCGGTTCCGGTTCGGGGGGTGGGTTCGATTCCCATGCGCTTCCGCCACGACCGGCACCCCGGCTGACCCTCCGACCGAAAGGACGAGCTCGAGACATGCGCAACCTGACGCTACGCATCGCCCTCCCCCTGCTCCTCGTCGCCCTGCCCCTGACGCTGACCCTGGCCGGCTGCGGTGGGAACGGAGAGGAACCCGTGGACCAGGCGCCGGTGGAGGAGGCGGGAGCCACCCAGCAGCCCGGAGCCGGATCACCGTTCGAGCCGATGACCTCGCGCAGCGGCGGCGACGCCCCGGCGGCGGCCGGTGGCTCGCTGGCGTGGACGGCGCCGGCGGGCTGGCAGGAGCGGCCGCCGGCGAACTCCATGCGGATGGCCGAGTACAGCGTGCCCGGCGAGGCCGGCGCCGCCGAGACGGTGGTGTTCTACTTCGGACCTGGCGGCGGGGGCGGCGTGGAGGCGAACATCGAGCGTTGGCTGGGGCAGATGGAGACGCCCGCCGGCAGCCAGCCGGAGCGCGGCGAGTTCCGGAGCGGCCAGTACCAGGTGACCTGGGTGGAAGTCCCCGGCACCCTGAAGCCGAGCACCATGGGCTCCGGCCCGTCCGCCCCGCAGCCCGATTCGCGCCTGCTCGGCGCCGTCGTCGAGGGGCCGGGCGGGCCCTGGTTCTTCAAGATGACCGGTCCGGACGATACCGTCGCCGCCGCCCGCGAGGAGTTCCTGGCGATGCTGGAGAACCTGCAGCAGGGCTGACGGGGGGACCCGGGGGGGGGGGGGGGGGGGGGGGGGGGGGGGGGGGGGGGGGG
>DATABU010000606.1:0-20235 GCA_036259415.1 Longimicrobiaceae bacterium | reverse complement strand
GTCGCTCGACCGGCCCCGCGTCGTTCCCGGCCCGCCCGGGTGTGGCGCGGGTGCCGGGGCAGCGGAGTCCCATTGTTGCAGCCGTCCCACATTCCGCGGGTCCGGCGTGGCACGCGCCCCACACCCCGGTATCCCGGCCAGGCCGGAACTATCCCGTGCCCTCCGCCCGGCGCGCGGCTCGCCCGTCTGGCAAATTTCGTTACACCCCCCTCCCTGCTGCAAAGAAGCGTTGCGGGAACCACCTCCTGGACGCCCGCTGTCGAACAATTCCATAAAATTATTTTACAGTACCCTCAGATATCCAATCTTCACCTTATGTCTACGCGTCGTACGCCGTGCAAAAATCCAACAATCGGGCACAACCGTTGCCCTGGGGGAGGCCGACAACGGCAGGTATGCAACCCACCTCGCGAGTGAAGGAGTCGCCTCCATGGCCCGCACCTCATCCCGGTTCCTCGGTCTCCTCGTGGTCGCCGCTGCGGCCGCGTACGGCTGCAGCGACGGCTCGGCAATCGTTGCACCGGAGGAGCAGGATCCCTCCCACGGCCTCATCTCCGGCCTGCTCGACCCCGTGATCGCCACCGTGACCGGCCTCCTCACGGACGTCGACGTCCTGACCCGCAACACCCCGCTCGCGCAGGACATCTCCGTCACGGCCGCCATCGGCAAGAACGGAGGGACCATCGAGATCCCGGAGGCGGGGATCAAGGTGATCTTCCCGAAGAACGCGCTCACGCCCCCGAAGGCGAACCAGACGTACGACATCACCGTCACCGCCCTGAAGGGCGACGAGGTCGCCTACATCTTCCAGCCGCACGGGCTCACCTTCCGCGAGCCGGTGATCATCATGCAGGACTACAAGGACACCCCGGCCTACAAGAACCCGAGCATGCTGAGCGCGATGGAGGGAGCGTACTTCCCCGCCCTGAGCGCCCTGGACCTGGTGGCGGCGACCGCGCGGGTCAGCGAGTTCCGTCCGACCAACGTCGACGTCACGGGCGGCAAGGTCAGGTTCACCATCAACCACTTCTCCGGATACCTCATCGCCAGCGGCCGCAGCCGGTAGCCGGCATGCTCCCGCACCCCACCGAACTCCCTTTCCCGAGAGGCATCCGATGACCATATGGACCAGGCTCCGCGCCCTGCCCGTCACGGGCATGCTCCTCGTGCTCGCCGCCGCCGGCTGCGACCGGGTCGAACCGACCGCCGCGCCGGCGGCCCCGCCCCGGTTCTCCAGCCTCACCGACGCGACCGGGTACGTCTACGTGATCGCCGAGGGGAAGTACGCCACCCGCACGGTTTCCGAGAGCGCGATCATCGGCGCCGCCGGCGGCAAGCTCGGGGTGGCCGGGCACCAGATCTCCGTCCCGGCCGGCGCGGTCGACCGCCCCACGCGGTTCACCATCACCATGTCGCAGGAGAAGTCGCCGAGCGGCAACCAGCTCGTGAAGGTCGACAACACCGCGTACCAGCAGGACGCCGGCGGGGCATGGACGGTCAACGTGGGCGCGGCCGGGTTCCTGAAGCCGCTGACGCTGCGCATGAGCTACGGCTGGGCCACCAACGTCTCCGACCCGGGCCGGCTGCTGATCCTGTGGGACCGGGAGGACGGCACGGCCGAGCCCTACGCGACCTCGATCGACACGTCCACGAAGATGGTCACCGCCCAGCTCACCCACTTCTCCATCTACGCGGTGGGCAGCTCCGCCCGGAGCGAAGAGTGGTACTGACCCGCTGCCGTCCGCTTCCGGAGGGGCCCGCAGGGGCGCGGTCCTCCGGGCGCCGGCCCGCGGCGGGGGCATCGCCGCGGTCCCGGACCACACCCGCGCAGCACGACGGCCCGGCCGAGACCGGACGCCGCTCGCGCCAGGACTCACCACACTGGGGGTGAAGGATGCAGCAGCTCTCCCCGCCGCTCCCGCGCACCGCCGCCCGGCCCGCCGTGGCGGACAAGGCTCCGCCCGAGGGCGACCCGCTCACCGGCGCCCTGCCCCGGGCGGCGTTCGAGGCGACGTTCGAGGCGGAGATCCGGCGCGCCAGGGAGGACGGGACTCCGCTCTCCCTCCTGGTGGTGGACGTCGACCACTTCAAGAGCATCAACGACGCCTTCGGCCATGCCCGCGGCGACGAGGTTCTCTGTGAGTTCACCCGGCGCGTCGCGGGGATCATCCGCCGCTCGGACCTGCTCTTCCGGTACGGGGGCGACGAGTTCGTGCTGCTCCTCCCCCTCACCAACAAGGACCAGGCGACCTTCCTCGCCCACCGCCTCCTGACCCGGGTCGGGGGCGAGCCGTTCCAGGGAACCCCGCCGGTGTCGGTCACGCTCAGCATCGGCGTGGCCAGCTTCCCGGACGAGGCCGCCGGCGCGCGGGAGCTCTTCGACCGGAGCGACCGCCGCGTGTACGAGGCGAAGCGGCGCGGGCGGGCCCAACTCGTGTCGGACGACCTCCGCCGGACCGCGGCGGACCGGCTGGAGCAGGCCGCCCGCCTGCTCGACCGCGAGGACGCCATCCACGTTGCGCAGGACTTCCTGCAGCAGCTCCCGGCGGCGGGATACGGAGCGCTGACGATCTCCGGGCCGGGGGGGTCGGGGCGCTCGCGCTTCCTCGCGGAGATCAGGCAGGCGGCGGGGACCCGCGGCTACGAGGTCATCACGCTGCGCGGGAACCCGGCCCTGCGCACGCGGGCGTTCGGGGCGCTGATCGAATCGCGGAGGGAATTCCGCGAGCCGCTCCCCACCACGCCCGACGGCCTGGCGGAGCTGCTGGTCCGGGTGCAGCGCGACCGCAGGCGCTCCGGCCTGGTGATCCTGTTCGACAACGCCGACCAGGCGGACGAGGACACGATGGAGCTCCTGGAGGAGCTCTCCAGGGTCCCCGCGCTCGGCGTGGTCGGCCTCGTACTGGCGGTGGACGAGCGCGCCTGCCCGCCGCTCCCCCTCAGCGACGCTCCCCTCCGGCGCGAGGTGGGGCTGGGGCCCATCAGCAGGAGCGGGATCCGCACCTGGATCCGGGGCGTGCTCCGCTGGGAGCCGCCCGAGGAGATGGTGGATTGGGTGGCAGCCGAGTCGGGGCGGCTCCCGGCGGAGGTGCAGCGGGCGCTGCAGTACCTCGTGGACGAGCGCCTGCTGGTTCCCGGGACGGAGGGGTGGACGCTGGAGACCTCCCTGGCCGGCCTCCGGCTCCCCGAGCGCGCGGCCGGGTCCGCGGCTGCCGGGCGCGCCGGAATCCCCGTGGTTTCGACCACCCTGGTGGGGCGGGACGCCGACGTCGGCGAGGTGAAGGCGCTGCTACGCGAGTCGCGCCTGGTGACGCTCGCCGGTCCCGGCGGGATCGGGAAGACCCGCCTGGCCGTGCAGGTCGCCGCGGAGCAGGCGGAGCACTTCGCGCACGGCGCCTTCTTCATCCCGCTCGCGCCGCTCAGCTCCCCGCAGTTCATCGTCTCCGCCATCGCCGAGGCCGTCCACCTGACCTTCGCCGGGCCGGTGCCGCCCGAGGACCAGCTCCTCTCCTTCCTGGCCGACCGGCAGATGCTGCTGGTCATGGACAACTTCGAGCACCTGGTGGACGGCGCCGGGCTGATCTCCGAGATGCTCCGCAGGACGGCGGGGGTGCGGATCGTGGTGACCACACGGGAGCGGCTCAACCTCCAGGAGGAGCGGGTGCACACGCTTCGGGGGATCGGCGTCGGGGAGGGAGAGGAGCCGCTGGCGGACCCGCGGAACAACGACGCCGTGCGCCTCTTCGTGCAGCGCGCGCGCAAGCACCAGCCGGGCTTCGCCCTGGCGCCCGACGACCTCCCGGCCGTCGACCGGATCGTACACGCCGTCGGCGGGCTCCCGCTGGGGATCGAGCTCGCCGCCTCGCTGGTGCGGGTGCTCTCCTGCGAGGAGATCGCCGACGAGGTGGGCGAGAGCTACGACACCCTGGTCACCCCGCTGCGCGACTCTCCCGCCCAGCACCAGAGCCTCCGGGCGGTGTTCGACTACTCATGGAAGCTGCTCACCGACCGCGAGCGCCGCTCGCTGCGGATGCTCTCCGTGTTCCGCGGCGGCTTCCGGAGGGAGTCGGCCGCCAAGGTGGCCGAGACCCCGTTCATGGTGCTCGCGTCGCTGGTGGACAAGTCGCTGCTCGTGCGACACCCCACCGGGAGGTACGAGATCCACGAGGTTTTCCGGACGTACGCGGCGGAGCGCCTCAGGGGCGAGGAGGAGGAGTGGAGGACGGCCCACGAGCGGCGCGCGGTCTACTTCGCCGACTTTCTCCGCGCGCGGACGCCCGAGCTGTGCGGCGCCCGGCAGCTCTCCGTGCAGGAGGAGATCGCGGACGAGATCGAGAACCTGCGGGAAGGGTGGCGGTGGGTGGTGGCGCACGCACGGGAGGAGGAGCTGCGCGCCTACGCGGCGAGCCTCTTCCACTTCTTCAACGTGCGGGGATGGTACCACGAAGGCGAGGAGGCGTTCGGCGGGGCGGCGGCCAGCTTCGCGGCGAGCCCGCCCCTGCAGGGCTACCTCCTCGCGCGGCAGGGCTTCTTCTCGTCGCGCCTGGGGCGGTACGAGCGCGCCCGCGAGCTGCACCGGCGCAGCCTGGGCCTCCTCGGGAACCCGCGCGCAAACCCGGAGGCGGCGTTCGTCTTCTGGAACCTGGGATGCGTCGCGCTCAAGCAGGGACACTACGACACGGCGCGGCGCTACTTCCGGCGCAGCCTCGCCGTGTACCGGGTCCAGGGGGAGCGGCACGGGGCGGCGCTGTGCTTCAACGAGCTGGGCGCACTCTCGTTCGCCGTGGGCAACGTGGACGAGGCGGAGGGCTACTTCCGCAGGAGCATGCAGATCCGCAAGGAGCTGGGCGACGTGCTCGGGACCGCGCAGAGCCTCAACAACATGGGGCTGGTCTCGGACGCGAGGGGAGCGCGGGAGGCGGCGCTCTCCTACTTCCGCCAGAGCCTGGCGGTCTCCCGCGAGATGAACGACCGCCGCAGCACCGCCCAGGCGCTGCACAACCTCGGGGTGTTCATGCGCAGGGACCCGGGGGCCGGGGAGGAGGGCCTCCGCGACGCCCAGGGGCTCATCAAGGAGAGCCTGCAGCTCTTCGAGGACATCGGCGCGCGCGAGCAGGTGGCGCTGGCGCAGTACAACCTGGGCGACGTGCTCTACGCGCTGGGCAACTACCGCCTCTCCATGCACCACTTCCAGAGAGGGCTGGGCATCGCGTCCGAGATTGAGGCGGCGCCGCTGGTCCTGGCCCTGGTGATGGGGATCGCCACCCTGCTCGAGGCCGGCGGCGAGCGGGACTACCCGCTGGAGCTCCTCCTCATCGCCGGGCAGCACTCCGCCCTGAGCAGCGAGGTGCGGGTACGCGTGGAGGCCGGGATTGCCAGGCTCCGGGCCGGGATGTCGCCCGAGGCCGCGGCCGATGCGGCGATCCGGGCGCGGACCAGGAGCCTGAACTCGGTGGTCCAGGAGCTCGCCGCCGGCCGGGACCGGAACGCCCTGGTGGTCCGGTGACCGCGCGGGTGCGCAACGTGCACCATCCAGGGGCGCGGCCCGGCCGCGCCCCGCTCGAAGGCCCGGACCCTCCCCGCTCCCCGGCGGCACCCCGTTTCCCGCTACACGCCACATGCTCCTAAGCTTAGCCGCCTCGCCCGGCGCCCACCCGCCGACGGAAGAGGCCCAGCCCGACGCGCCGGCGTTCGGCTTCCAGACCATCGTGGGCCGCAGCCGGGTGTTGCGCGATGCGGTCCGGATTGCAAAGCGCATGGCCAACGGCCGTGCCCCGGTGCTCCTCACGGGGGCCACGGGGACCGGGAAGGAGCTGTTCGCCCGCGGGATCCACTACTCGGGCGCCACCGCGGGAGAGCCGTTCGTGGCGGTGAACTGCGGGGCCATCCCGTTCACCGTGATGGAATCGGAGCTCTTCGGCGTGGAGCACGACGGGTACGGGGCGGCGGCGGTGCCGAAGCGGGGCCTGGTGGAGCTCGCAGGGGCGGGCACGCTCTTCCTGGACGAGGTCTCCGCGCTCCCGCTGGCGCTGCAGCCGAAGCTGCTCCGGATCCTGGAGGAGCGCCACTACCGGCGGATCGGCGGCGTGGCGGAGGTCCCCGTGAACTGCCGGATCGTCGCCGCCTCCAACGTGCCGCTCGAAGAGGCCGTCGAGCGCGGAGACTTCCGGGAGGACCTCTTCTACCGCCTCAACGTGTACCGCCTGAACCTGCCGCGCCTGCGCGAGCGCGACGAGGACATCGAGCTGCTCGCCCGCCACTTCCTGCAGCGCATCGCGCAGGAGCAGGGGGAGGAGCCTCTGAAGCTCAGCTCGGACGCGCTGGGAGCGCTGCACGTACACGCCTGGCCCGGGAACGTGCGCGAGCTGAAGAACGTCATCGAGCGGGCCGCCGTGCTCTGCGAGGGGCGCACGGTGAGCGCCGAAAACCTGCTGATCCAGCGCCGCACTTCGCTCCCCGCCGCCCCCGCCCCCGGGAGCACGGGCGCGGAGATACGCATCCCCCCGGAGGGGAAGACGCTGGCCGAGATCGAGCGCGAAGCGGTGCTGCTCACCCTCGGGCTGGTGCAGGGAAACCAGAGCGCCGCGGCGCGCATCCTGGGCATCTCGCGGCCGACGCTGGCTCGCAAGCTCCGGCCCGACGACGCCTCCGTCGGCGGAAGGGACGAGGCATGAGCCCCCTCCAGGGCGGCGGGGCGGGCGTCGTGCCCCAGGTGATGGACAGGATCGAGGCGGGGCGGAACGCGGAGCTGCAGGGACGGCGGGAGGACGCGCGCGAGCACTACGAGGCCGCGCTGCGCGCCCTGGACGGCCCGACGCAGAGCCGCCTTGCGGCCACCATCATCCGCTGGATCGGACGCACCCACCGCGCCGACGGCAACTTCGAGGTGGTCGCGGACTGCGCCCAGGCGGCGCTGGCCATCTCCACCGCGGCGGACGACGCCGCGGGGGCGGCGCACGCTCTGAACCTCCTGGGCGGGGCTCGACAGGAGCGCGGGGAGCTGGAGGAGGCGGCGGAGCTGTACGGCGAGGCATACCAGCACGCCCAGGCTGTCGGCGATTACGAGCTGATCGCCATGACCCAGCTCAACCTCGGGGTGGTGGCCAACATCCAGGGCAACCTGCACGGCGCGCGGGAGCGCTACGCCGCGAGCCTGGACGGCTTCCGGGCCGTCGGGAACGAGCAGTACGTCCCCTTCGTTCTGAACAACCTGGGCATGCTCTACACCGACCTGGGGCAGTGGGACGAGGCGGAGCGCAGCTACGCGGACGCGATGGACGTCTGCACCCGTACCGGCAACCTGAGCGCCCGCATCAGCATCGAGGTGAACCGGGCGGAGCTGGCGCTGGCGCGGGACGACCTCGAGGGGGCGCAGCTCTCCTGCGACTCGGCCTTCGAGCTGATCCAGCGCACGGGGGAGACCCGCGCCCTGGGCGACCTGCACAAGCACTACGGCATCCTCTACCGCGAGACCGGGGAGCTGTGGCGCTCCGAAAACCACCTCGGGCGCGCCGCGGCGATCGCGCAGGAGCGCCAGGACCTGCTCCTGGCCGCGGAGACGGCGCGCGAGCAGGCCGACCTGTTCTGGCGCCAGCAGCGCAACCAGGACACCCTGCGTGCGCTGAACCGCGCGTACCGCTGGTTCACGCAGCTGCGGGCACGGCGCGAGCTGGCGGACATCGACGGGCGAATGGCGACGCTCGAGGCGATGTTCCTGGAGATCGTATGCCGCTGGGGCGAGTCCATCGAATCGGCGGACGCGTACACGCAGGGTCACTGCATGCGGGTCGCGGACTACGCCTGCGCCCTGGCGGAGGAGGCGCTCCGCCGGCGCGTTGCCGACCCGGAGCACGCCGCGAGCGAGGGGCTCACGGAGCAGACGCTGCTGTGGTTCCGCATGGGCGCCCTGCTGCACGACGTGGGGAAGATCGATGTCCCCGTCGCCGTGCTGAACAAGCCAGGGCCGCTCACGCCCGCCGAGCGGGCGATCATGGAGCGGCATCCGGACGCGGGGGTGGCTCTCCTGGCGGACATCGAGTTCCCGTGGGACATCCGCCCCATGGTCCGTCACCACCACGAGCGGTGGGGGGGTGGCGGGTACCCCACGGGGGCCGCGGGCGAGGCGATCCCGCTCTCGGCGCGCATCCTGTGCATCGTGGATGTGTTCGACGCCCTCACCTCCGACCGCCCGTACCGCCGCGGGTTCACGCCCGCGAAGGCTCTGGAGATCATGACCGGCGCGATGCGGGAGCACTTCGACCCGGAGCTGCTCGAGATCTGGAAGGAGATCTGCGTCCAGATCCTCCCGGTGGAGGCGGCGGTGTGCCCGGCAACGAGCCCGGGAGGCTCCGCACTGATCGCGCCCGCGCTGAGCATCGTCGCGTAAGCGGTTCCGCGCCGCCTCCGCCGGGGGGCGAATGCGTCCCCGAGCGCTCCCGAGGACGGAGCAGAAGCGACCCGACCGATCCGGCCGGGTCGCTTCTCTCATCGTGGCGCGTCCCAGGCTCCCGCATTATCGTGGGGACAAGGCCGAAAACGGTCGCCCATCCCGCGCTGCCTCCCGTCACCCCGGCTCGCGAGCCTCCCATGTTGCTGCTCTTCCTCACCCTGGCCCTGGTCGGCCCCTACGCGCTGCTCACCCTCGCCGAGCGCGTCTTCCCGAGCCTCAAGCTGGAACGGCGCACCCGCGCCAAGGTCGGTGTCTCGGCGCTGCTGCTGATCACCGCGTCGGGGCACTTCCTCCAGGCCGACGCGATGAAGGAGATGCTCCCGCCGTTCGTCCCGGGCCGCCTGGCGATCATCTACGTCACCGGCGTGTTCGAGCTGCTCGGCGCGATCGGGATCTGGATTCCGCGAGTGGAGAAGCTGGCGGGGGCCTGCCTCGTCCTCATGCTGATCGGCGTGCTCCCGTCCAACGTGTACTCGGCGTTCAACCACGTGCCGTTCGGCGGGCACGAGGCGGGCCCCGCTTACCTGCTGGTACGGGTACCCTTCCAGCTCCTCCTGATCGCCTGGATCTACGTCGCCACCGGCCAGGCATGGCTCCGGGCACACCACCCGGCCGGCCACGGCGTCGCGCCCACCCCCTCTGCCTGAGCCGAAGCGACGAGCCGCCCCGACCAGCACTGGCCGGGGCGGTCCTGTCTGCAGGCCCGCCGCGCTATACGGCCACGGAGCCAGTCCGGGGAGCCGGCGGCTCCTCCCGCTCGTACCGGCGGAGGCGCGCGTCGAAGACGAACGGGCCGAACGGGAGGACGGAGGCGACCACGCCGCCCAGCACGCGGCCGAGCGGCCAGCGGAGCGCGAGCGCCGCCTGGGCGAGCGCCGCCAGGTAGAGCAGGAAGAGGGCGCCGTGCGCCGCGCCGACGACGCTCACCATCTCCGGGCGGCCGGCGAGGTACTTCAGCGGCATGGCGACGCCGAGGAGGAGCAGGAACGACAGACCTTCGAGGACCCCGACCACGCGGAGCCGGGCGATTGGGTTTCGCAGCACGGTGATACGATCCGGTTGAAGGAGCGGGGCGCGCACCCTTTCGCGCGCGGCCACAAGGCTACCCACGAGGCGGCGAAGCGCGCAAGCGCCCGGGCGGCGAGAGGACGCGCCGGCCGCGGGAAACCCGGCCGCCGGAGCCATCCAATCCCTGCGGGGGCGCGGGCGCTTCCCCTGCGACCTCCAGGACCATCCCCCGGAGCGGATCCATGGCGAAGAAGATCAGCCTCACCCCGGCGCTGCGGCAGGAGTACCTGGACCTGTTCGACACCTGCTCCATCCGCCCCGGGCGCATGGCGGCGGCCGAGAAGATCCTGGCGAGGATCCTCTCCGACCGGGCGCGCTACGAGAAGACCAGCGCGCAGACCGGGGTGCCGTGGGCGTTCGTGGCCGTGGTGCACAACATGGAGTCGGACGGGCGCTTCGACCGGCACCTGCACAACGGCGACCCGCTCACCAAGCGGACGGTGCGGGTGCCGCCCGGCCGCCCCAAGTCCGGAAAGCCCCCGTTCGGGTGGGAGGAGAGCGCCGCCGACGCCCTGGGGCTGAAGGGGCTCGGCGCGGGGACCGACTGGAGCCTGCCGGGGACGCTGTACCGGCTGGAGGCGTACAACGGCTGGGGGTACCGGCAGTTCCACCCCCACGTGAAGTCGCCCTACCTCTGGAGCTTCTCCACCCACTACGACCGCGGCAAGTACGTCTCCGACGGGACGTGGTCCGAGTCCGCGCGGTCGCAGCAGTGCGGCGCGGCGGTGCTGCTCCGGCGCCTGGCCGAGACGGGCGAGGTGGACTTCCCCGACCAGCCGGCGCCCCCGCCCGGGGCCGGGCCGCTGGTGGCGGCCTTCTCCACCCGGACGCCGGACGACCCGGCCGAGGCGGAGCGCGCCCGGGAGCTGCAGCGGTGGCTCAACACCTACCCGGGGGTGTTCGTGAAGGTGGACGGGATCCCCGGCCGGCGCACGTCGGAAGCGTACCGCAAGGTCACCGGCGGCTACCTACCCGGCGACCCCCGCTCGTAGCCTTTTCACCTGCACCCGAGGGTGAGGCCATGGCAGCCAGCATCGACCTCCTCGTCCCCCCGTTCCGCGCGGCCACCGTGGAGCTGCTCGACGCCTGCGGCCGCACGGGCGTGGAGATGCGCCCCAACTTCACGCTGCGGACCCCCTTCGAGCAGGCCCGGCTCTGGAGGCAGTCGCGGACCACGGAGCAGGTCCGCGCGAAGGTCCGCGAGTTCCGCGAGCGCGGGGCGCACTTCCTCGCCTTCTGCCTGGAGAGCGTGGGTCCCCAGCACGGGGCCCACGTCACCAACGCGCCGCCTGGGCTCTCCTGGCACCAGTGGGGCGAGGCGCTCGACTGCTTCTGGGTGGTGGACGGCCGCGCGGAGTGGTCCATCACGCGGCGGGTGAACGGCGTCAACGGGTACCGCGTGTACGCCGACGAGGCCACCCGCATGGGGCTCACCGCCGGAGGGTTCTGGCAGAGCCTGGCCGACTGGCCCCACGTGCAGCTGCGCGCCGCCAGCGGGCCCGGGCGGGTCTTCCCGCTCCTCCGGATCGACGACGAGATGCGGCGCCGGTTCGGACCGTAGCGCCCGGGCTGGGGCGGGGCTGCCCCACCCGTGTCCCTCCCCCGCCACACCTCGCCGCCCGTCGCCGGCGGGTCCGATGGCGCCAGACCGCGCTAAGTAGAATACGACCCCGCACCTGCGAACACGCCCACCCGCAGCCCCGCCGCTGGCCCGGCGGGTGCACCGGCGCGCCAGCCGGAAACGTCGGTCGCAGGAGCGGTCACCCCGGAGGAGGGCGCGCGCATGCGAAAGTGGCTGAAGCGGATCGGCCTGGGGCTGGGCGGCCTGGCGGTGCTGGCGCTGGTGGCGGCGGCCGCCCTGTACGCCGTGGGGAGGAGCCGGCTGGAGCGCACCTACGAGGCACCCCCGGCGCGGCTGGCGATGATCCCGGACGACCCTGCGTCGGTGGAGCGCGGGCGGCTGATCGCCACCTCGCGCGGCTGCCTGGAGTGCCACGGGGAGCGGCTGGGCGGGGAGGTGTTCCTGGACATCCCGCCGGGGAAGATCGTCGCGCCCAACCTCACCCGCGGCAGGGGCGGCGTGGCCGGCCGCTACGCCGACGCGGACTGGGACCGGGCGGTGCGCTACGGGATCCGGCCGGACGGGCATCCCATCCTCCCCTTCATGCCCTTCCGGCTCTACAACCGCCTGAGCGACGCCGACGCGGCGGCGCTGATCGCCTACCTGAAGCAGCTCCCGCCGGTGGACAACGAGCTCCCCGCCACCGAGGTGCGCGTCCCGGGCTACCTGATGGTGGCGATGATGGGCGACGACCTGCGCGGCGGGGTGGACGGGGCGCCGCGCCGGGCCACGCCCCCGCCGGGCCCCACCGCCGAGTACGGCGCCTACTTCGCCTCCACGGTCTGCGTGGAGTGCCACGGCGAGGACCTCCGCGGCGGCGAGCACCCCGCCCCGGACGGCCCGCCGGGGCCCAGCCTGGAGGCGGCCGGGACCTGGACGTACGAGCAGTTCGCGACCGCCATGCGGACGGGGCGGGCGCCCGCGCGCACGCTCAGCGAGTGGATGCCCACCAAGTACTTCGCGGAGCTCACCGACACCGAGCTGCGGGCGCTGCACGCGTACACGAAGACGCTCTCGCAGGCCCCGCGCGAGATCCAGGCCGCGTCGAACTGAGCGGGCGCGCCGTCAGCCGGCCGCGCTCCCGCCGATGAACTCCAGCAGGTCGCGGGCGAACTCCGCCGGCCGCTCCCAGTGCAGGGCGTGGCCGGTGTCCGCGTACACCCGGAGCGCGGCGCCCGGCAGCATCTCCAGCAGGGCGTCCTGCTCCGCGCGCGAGAACACCGTGTCGTGGTCGCCCCAGAGCATCAGGATGGGGATTCCGCGCCCGCGCAGTCCGGTCGGGGGCTCGGTCGCGAGCATCCCCGCCATCAGCCTCTGCCAGACGCGGGCAGGGAGCTTCAGACTCTCCGCGACCGCCCGGTCCACGAAGCCTTCCGGGAGCGGCCGGTGGATCGTGCCCTCCTGGAAGCCGCGCACGAACTCCGGGTCCACCGGGTCGGTGAGCGCGGCGATGGCGGCGTCCAACTCCTCGACGTCCCCGATCCTCCGGCCGGTGGTCCCGGTGCCTACCAGCACCAGGCGGGCGATCCGCTCCGGCGCGGCCAGCGCCACCTGCTGCGCGACCAGGCTCCCCAGGGAGTGGCCCACCAAGGTGGCGGGCGGGAGTCCCTCCGCCTCCATCAGCGCCACCACGTCCGCGGCCAGGTCGCGCATGCCGTAGCCCGCGTCGGGCCGCTCCGAGTCGCCGTGGCCGCGCAGGTCCAGCGCGTACACGTGCAGGTGGGCGGGGAGTAGCGGGAGCACGTGGGCGTAGGAGAGCGACGAGTCCGACAGGCCGTGCAGCAGGATCACGGGGTGGCCGCCGGGGTCGCCCTGCTCCAGGTAGCGGAGCCGGACGCCGGTGGCGAGGTGCGCGTCGGAGTGGCGCGGCGCGGCGCCGGCGGCGGGTCGCGGATGCTCGGTCAGGGTCTGCATGGGTGTCCTCTCGGGTTCGAAGTCTGGGCGGGGCGGGGGTGAAGGACCCCGCACTCCGAGATGCGCACCGCCGGGAAAAAGCGGACAGCGCCCCCGCCGAAAGCACGATCCTTGCACCGGGCACCCGCCCCCGTGCCCGCGATCCAGACGGCGCGGCGAGACCCGAGAAACCCGAGGAGGACCCATGGCTAAACCCAACCTCGACGGCCTGCGCGTCGCCATCCTGGCGGCCGACGGCGTCGAACAGATCGAGCTGACCGGCCCCCGCGACGAGCTGGTGGAGCACGGGGCGGAGGTGGAGGTGGTCTCCCTGCGCCCCGGCTCCATCCAGGGGATGAACCTGATGAAGCCGGGGAAGAAGATCGACGTGGACCGCGCCGTCTCCACGGCGGACCCGGGCGACTACGACGCGCTGCTCCTCCCGGGCGGGCACATCAACCCCGACTTCCTGCGGCAGAGCGACCGCGTCCTGGACTTCGTGCGGGCCATGGACCGCGCCGGCAAGCCCATCGCCGTGATCTGCCACGCGCCGTGGGTGCTCGTCTCGGCCGGGCTGGTGCGCGGGCGTCGGCTCACCTCGTGGCCGGGGATCCGCGACGACGTCCGCAACGCCGGGGGCGCCTGGGTGGACGAGGCCGCGGTGCGCGACCGCAACTGGGTGTCCAGCCGCGGCCCGCAGGATCTGCGCAAGTTCAACCGGGCCATGCTGGAGCTGTTCTCCGAGCACGCCATCTTCGCCGAGGACGACCAGGGCGCGGGCGTGTCGCTGGGCGGGCTGGTGGCGAGCGGGCTGGCGCTGGCCGCCATCGGCTACGGGCTGCGCCAGTGGCAGGGCGGCGACGGCGGCGAGGGGTGGAAGCGCGGCGACGGCGACCCGGGCTACCGCGGGATGGCCACCGCCGACACCCGCCACGTGGAGGCAGACGTGGCGCTCTGAGGGCGCCCGGCCGGCACGGCCGCCCCCGCGGGGGCGGCCGCTCTCTGTCCGCTTTCCCCCGCTTGTCCAGCGCTGGCGCGGAGATTAATCTCACCCGCGGGGAGCCCTCCCCGTCCCCAGCGAATTGCCACGCCGTTCCACACGCACGTCCCCGCCACCCCAGCCCGGGAGCATGCATGGAGACCGTCGCGCTCGACCGCCTCACCGGATTCATCGAAAGCAGGTACCGCTCGTTCTTCCCCCCCGGCAGGGAGATCCCCTTCGAGGTCCGCGGCGACGGCACCCCGCCGCGCCGCTTCGGCACGGGGGACCCCGCGTTCGCCCTGGTGATCAACGACCGGGCCGGGCTGGCGGCGCTCGCGTCGCTCGACAAGACCCGCATGGCCGAGGCGTACATGCGGGGCTCGCTGGACGTGGAGGGCGACCTGACGCGCGTGCTCGCCATGCGCAGCATGTTCAGCGACCGGCACCCGGTTCGCTTCGTCTGGCGCTTCGCGCAGCCCTTCTTCTTCGGGCAGGTGTCGCGCGACAAGGAGTGGATCTCGCACCACTACGACCACGAGGAGGACTTCTACCTCCTCTGGCTGGACCGCCGCCACCGGTGCTACTCGCAGGCCGTCTTCGCCCACGACGACGAGCCGCTGGAGGTCGCCATGACCCGCAAGCTGGAGTTCGCCGTGGACGCCGTCGGGGCGAAGGCGGGCGACCGGGTGCTGGACATCGGCGGCGGCTGGGGCGCCTTCACCGAGTTCGCGGGGAAGCGCGGGATCCACGTGACCTCGCTCACCATCGCGCGCGAGTCGGAGCGGTACCTGCGGGGGCTCATCGACCGGGAGGGGCTCCCCTGCACCGTTCTGCTCCAGCACCTGTTCGAGCACCGGCCCGCCGAGCCGTACGACGCCATCGTCAACCTGGGCGTGACCGAGCACCTGCCCGACTACGCCCAGACGCTCGCCGTGTACGAGCGGCTGCTGAAGCCGGGCGGCAGGGTGTACCTGGACGCCAGCGCGGCGCGGCAGAAGCACGCGCACTCGGCGTTCCTGGAGCGCTACCTCTACCCGGGGAACGGGTCGCCCCTCTGCCTGCACGAGTACCTGGCCGAGGTGGCGAAGTCGCCGTTCATGCTGCGGGGAGTGTGGGACGACCGGCAAAACTACGGGCTCACCACCCGGCACTGGGCGGAGCGGCTGGACGCGAACCGCGAGGAGATCGAGCGGCGCTGGGGGATGGAGATGTACCGGAAGTTCCGCCTGTACCTGTGGGGGTGCGTGGACGGGTTCCGGAGGGACATGATCCAGGCGTACCGCTGGGTTCTGGAGCTTCCCGGCGAGACTGTTTGAACCGATTGAACGGCGGGGTTGGGCGTGACCCCTGCTGCGCAGGGGTCGGGCTGCGCGCGCGGTAAGCGGGCACACTACGCCCGCTAACCGCGCCGAGACCCACGGTACTGCTGTGGGTCTCGGCCCTGCCGGGCGCGCATCCCTCACGCGGGCGCCCGGGCGGGGCAGGCTGTTCTCCCCCTTTCCGCTCCACCGGGGCGGGCGTAAACTGTCCCGAGAGCCACCCGTCCGCAGCCGTCAGCCGGAGCGCCGCCCTTGAAGGTCGCAGTCGTCGGAGGGGGACCCGCCGGTCTCTACCTCGCCCTCCTGCTCAAGAAGGCCGACCCCGCGCACCGGGTCACGGTGCTGGAACGCAACGGACCGGACGACACCTTCGGCTGGGGGGTCGTCTTCTCCGACCAGACCCTCGGCAACCTCCGCGAGGCCGACCCCCCGAGCTACGACGCCATCACCGACCAGTTCGCCCACTGGGACGACATCGACGTGCACTTCCGGGGGACGACCATCACCTCCGGCGGGCACGGCTTCAGCGGGATCGCGCGCGTCCGGCTCCTCCAGATCCTCCAGGCGCGCGCCGCCGAGCTGGGCGTGGAGACGCGCTTCCGCACCGAGGTGGCGGACGACGAGGCGCTCCCCGGGCTCGGGCTGGGCGACGTGGACCTGGTGGTGGCGGCGGACGGGGTGAGCTCCCGCCTCCGGGCGAAGTACGCGGCGCGCTTCCGCCCGGACCTGGACGTGCGCTCGGCGAAGTTCGTGTGGCTGGGGACCTCGCGGCTCTTCGACGCCTTCACCTTCATCATCGTCGAGAACCCGTACGGCGTCTTCCAGGCCCACGCCTACCGCTACGACGAGGCCCACTCCGCCTTCATCGTGGAGTGCGACGAGGCGTCCTGGCGCGCCGCCGGCTTCGAACGGATGAGCGAGGCCGAGACCGTCGCCGCCTGCGAGGCGATGTTCGGCCCCTGGCTGGACGGCCACCCGCTGCGCAGCAACTCCCCCCACCTCCGCTCCCCCTGGCTCAGCTTCACCCGCGTCTCCTGCGAGCGCTGGTACCACCTGGCGGGCGACGTCGCCCCCGTGGTGCTGCTCGGCGACGCGGCCCACACCGCGCACTTCTCCATCGGCTCGGGGACCAAGCTCGCCATGGAGGACGCCATCGCCCTGGCGCGCATCCTGGGCGAGGAGCCCGACATGGAGACGGCGCTCGCCCGCTACCAGGAGGAGCGGCGCACCGACGCGCTCCGCCTCCAGAACGCGGCGCGCAACTCCATGGAGTGGTTCGAGAACGTCCGCCGCTACGTGCAGCTGGACCCGCCGCAGTTCGCCTATTCGCTGCTCACCCGCTCGCAGCGCGTCTCCCACGAGAACCTGCGCCTGCGCGATGGCGCCTACCTGGCCGGGGTGGAGCGCTGGTTCGCGGGCCGCGCCGCCGGGCGCGAGGCGGCGGACCCGGTGCCGCCCATGTTCACGCCCTTCCGGCTGCGCGGGATGACCCTCCCCAACCGGGTGGTCGTCTCGCCCATGGACATGTACTCGGCCGCGGACGGCACCCCCAACGACTTCCACCTGGTGCACCTGGGGGCGCGGGCGCTGGGCGGCGCGGGGCTGGTGTTCACGGAGATGACCTGCGTCTCCCCCGAGGGGCGCATCACCCTGGGGTGCACGGGGATGTACGCGCCGGAGCACCTGGCGGCGTGGCGGCGCGTCGTGGAGTTCGTGCACGCCTGGAGCCCCGCCCGCATCTGCCTGCAGCTGGGCCACTCCGGCCGCAAGGGCGCCACCCGGCTGATGTGGGAGGGGATGGACGAGCCGCTGCCGGAGGGGGCCTGGGAGGTCATGGGGCCCTCGCCGCTCCCCTGGAAGGATGGGAACCCCGTCCCCCGCCCCATGACGCGCGCCGACATGGACCGGGTCCGCGACGAGCACGTGCGCGCCACGGAGATGGCGGCGGAGGCCGGCTTCGACATGGTGGAGCTGCACTGCGCCCACGGCTACCTGCTGTCCAGCTTCCTGACGCCGCTGAGCAACCGCCGCGACGACGAGTACGGCGGGCCGCTGGAGAACCGCCTGCGCTACCCGGTGGAGGTGTTCGCCGCCATGCGCGCCGCCTGGCCCGAAGACCGGCCCATGTCGGTGCGCATCTCCGCCACCGACTGGGTGGACGAGGGCGGGCTGGACTGCGGCGACGCGGTGCGGATCGCGCGCGCCTTCCGCGACGCCGGCGCGGACGTGATCCACGTCTCCGCCGGGCAGACCACGCCCGAGGCGAAGCCGGTGTACGGCCGCATGTTCCAGACGCCCTTCAGCGACCGCATCCGCAACGAGGCGGGGATCGCCACCATCGCGGTGGGGAACATCACCGAGGCGGACCAGGTGAACGGGATCGTCGCCGCGGGCCGCGCCGACCTGTGCGCGCTCGCCCGCCCGCACCTGAGCGACCCCCAGTGGACGCTGCACGCCGCCGCGGAGCTGGGCTACGGCGGACAGTGGTGGCCGGTGCAGTACCGGACGGGCAAGTCCCAGCTGGAGCGCCTGATCCAGCGCCAGCAGGAGATGCTGGGCACCTCCACCATCTGAGGAGACGGGAGCGAGATGGCGGCGGAGGGGGCGTACCTCGCGGGGAAGCACGCGGTGGTGACGGGCGGCGGCCGGGGGATCGGCGCCGCCGTCGCGGACGAGCTGGCGCGCCTGGGCGCGGCGCTCACGCTCATGGGTCGCGACCGTGGGCGCCTGGAGGCGCAGGCCCGCGACCTCGCGGCGCGCCGGGGCGTGGAGGCCGCCGCGGTCGCCTGCGACGTGGCGGACGAGGGCTCCGTGGCCGCGGCCTTCGCCGAGTCACGCGAGCGCCTGGGCGACCCGCACGTGCTGGTGAACAACGCCGGCCAGTCGGAGGGCGTCGCCTTCGGCGAGACCACGCGCGAGCTGTGGGACCGGATGCTCGCGGTGAACCTGACGGGCGTGTTCCTCTGCACGCGGCAGGTGCTCCCCGCCATGCTGGAGGCGCGCTCCGGCCGCGTCGTGAACGTGGCCTCCACGGCCGGCCTGCGCGGATACTCGCGGACCGCCGCCTACACCGCCGCCAAGCACGGCGTGATCGGCCTGACGCGCGCCCTGGCGCTGGAGACGGCGAAGCGCGGCGTCACCGTGAACGCCGTCTGCCCGGGCTACACCGACACGGACATGGCGCAGGGGGCGGTGGACACGCTGGTGCGCGCCCGCGGCATCACCCCCGAGGACGCCCGGGCGATGATCGCGCGCCCCATCCCCCGGGGCACGCTGATCCTCCCGGAGGAGGTGGCGAACGCGGTGGGGTGGCTCTGCTCGCCCGGGGCCTCGGCGGTGACCGGGCAGGCGGTCGTCGTCGCGGCGGGGGAGGTGATGGCGGGGTGAGGCGGAGAGCACCCCGCGGGGCCCCCACCCGGCTCGCTTTAGGCTCGCCACCCTCCCCCGTTCCGGGGGAGGGGCATCTCGGAGATGGGGCTAGGCACCAGTGCGGAGTTCTATGGGAGATCGGCGACGGATGCGCGGCACGACGCCGGTGGTCGAGGAGCGGGCGCGGGCGCTCCGAAAGGAATTGACCCCGGCCGAGCAGGCGCTCTGGAGGGCGCTCCGCTACGACCGGATCAGGGGAATGAGGTTCCGCCGGCAGCACCCGGTGCTGGACTTCGTCGTAGACTTCTACTGCCCGGCTCGCAAGCTGTGCGTCGAACTGGACGGTGGCATCCACGACGAGCCGGATCAGCAGGAGCGTGACCGCACCCGGACCGCTGTCCTCGAAGCAGGCGGCTTCCGCGTCCTGCGATTCCGGAACGGCGAGGTTACGAACGACACTTCCTCCGTGCTCCGCCGGATCCGGGCCGCTCTGGACGAGTCGTAGCCAGTCGATACCTGTGAGATGCCCCTCCCCCGGAACGGGGGAGGGTGGCGAGCCTAAGGCGAGCCGGGTGGGGGCGCTCCCCCCGCGGCACGTACCGTCCAAGAAACCATGACCACCACCAAGCTCCTCGCCGCCGACTTCCGCCCCGCCCACTTCCGCTGGGAGACCGACGGCCCCGTCGGCACCGTCACCCTCTCCCGCCCGGAGCGGAAGAACCCGCTCACCTTCGAGTCGTACGCCGAGCTGCGCGACACCTTCCGGCAGCTGGCCTTCGCCACGGACGTCAAGGTCGTCGTGCTCACCGGCGCGGAGGAGAACTTCTGCTCCGGCGGCGACGTGCACGACATCATCGGGCCGCTGGTGCGCATGAAGGAGGAGGGGCGGATGGACGAGCTGCTCGCCTTCACCCGCATGACCGGCGACCTGGTGAAGGCCATGCGCGGCTGCCCGCAGCCGATCGTCGCCGCGGTCGATGGGCAGTGCGTCGGCGCGGGGGCGATCCTCGCCATGGCGAGCGACCTGCGCCTGGGCACCGCGCGCAGCAGGGTGGCGTTCCTCTTCACCCGCGTCGGCCTCTCCGGGGCGGACATGGGCGCGTGCGCGCTCCTCCCCCGCATCATCGGCCAGGGGCGCGCGAGCGAGCTGCTCTACACCGGGCGCGGCATGGGCGGCGAGGAGGCCGAGCGCTGGGGGTTCTACAACCGCCTGGTGGAGCCGGAGCGGCTCCAGGCGGAGGCGCACGAGATGGCCCGGCAGCTCGCGGCGGGCCCCACCTTCGCGCACGGCATGACCAAGCGCTGCCTGCACCAGGAGTGGGCGATGGGGGTGGACGAGGCCATCGAGGCCGAGGCGCAGGCGCAGGCCATCTGCATGCAGACCGAGGACTTCGCGCGCGCCTACCGGGCGTTCGTGGCGAAGGAGCGGCCGGTGTTCGAGGGGAACTGAATGAGCTTTCGACTGCATGGTTCGGGCGTGCCCCTCGCTGGCGCTCGGGTCGGGCTGCGGCTCCGTAGGGCAGCACACTACGCT
>DATABU010000605.1:0-1717 GCA_036259415.1 Longimicrobiaceae bacterium | reverse complement strand
GGGCGGTCACCGGGACCGGCGCCGGCACTCCGGTGGCCGGTGACCCGGACGACGTGCCGCCGCCCCGGGCGGGCGGGGAGGAGGTGGGCTGATGGCGAGCACGCCGGAGGGCCGGACGCCCGCGGGCGGGCGCGGCCAGGGAGACGGGCAGCGCAGCGGAGGCGAGCGGCCGGGGGAGGCCGCCGAGGTCTTCATGGGCCCGGGGGTGGAGCGCGGCCCGGTGGCGGAGGGGAACGGCCGGCGGCAGGTGGCGCGCATGCCGGAGCCGCCGGAGCGGCAGTACCTCCCCCCCGCCAAGGGGGACTCGGACCTGCGGGGGCGGACGCCGGACGACATGGAGCCGCCGGCCGACGCTCTGCTGGTGGTGCGCGGGCTCAAGAAGTACTTCCCCATCCGCAAGGGCTTCTTCAACCGCCACGTGGGCGACGTGAAGGCGGTGGACGGGGTCTCCTTCTTCCTGCGGAAGGGGGAGACGCTGGGGGTGGTGGGCGAATCGGGGTGCGGAAAGAGCACCACCGGCCGCGCCATCCTCCGCCTGATCGACGCCACGGCCGGGCGGGCGGAGTTCGCGGGGCGGAACATCTTCGAGATGGAGAAGGACGAGCTGCGGAAGCTGCGGCGCCGGGCGCAGATCGTCTTCCAGGACCCGTTCTCGTCGCTGAACCCGCGCATGACCATCGCCGAGATGCTCCGCGAGGTGCTCGGCATCCACGGGCTGGCGAAGGGGAAGGCGGCAGCAGACCGCATCGCGGAGCTGCTGCGCATCGTGGGGCTGCGCCCGGAGCACGCGGTGCGCTACCCGCACGAGTTCTCGGGGGGGCAGCGGCAGCGCATCGGGATCGCGCGGGCGCTGGCGGTGGAGCCGGAGCTGATCGTCTGCGACGAGCCGGTGTCGGCACTCGACGTGTCGGTGCAGCCGCAGGTCATCAACCTGCTCCAGGACCTCCAGCGGCAGTTCGGGCTCACCTACATGTTCATCGCGCACGACCTGTCGGTGGTGGAGCACATCTCCGACCGGGTGGCGGTGATGTACCTGGGGCGCATCGTGGAGCTGGCCGACGCGCGGGCGCTCTACCGCAACCCGCTGATGCCGTACACGCAGGCGCTCCTCTCGGCGGTGCCGGTCCCCGACCCCACGCAGAAGCGGGAGCGCATCGTCCTCCAGGGCGACGTCCCCTCGCCGGCGAACCCGCCCTCCGGGTGCCCCTTCCACCCGCGCTGCCAGCACCCGCTCAAGGACGCGGACTGCGCCAAGATCGTCCCGCCGCTGGCCGACAAGGGCGGGGGCCACTTCGCGGCGTGCATCAAGGTGCCGCTGGGGGCAGGGGAGTAGATGCAGCGCCCCCTGACGGCCCTCACCCTGCCCGTCTGGACGGTGGCCGCGCTCGGGTGGGCGAGCGCGACCGGGTGGCTCTTCCAGCTCCTCCCGGCGCTGCTCGCGGGCGTGCTCTCCCTGGGCGTGGGGATGCTGCTGGCTCGCGCGGCGGAAGCCCGGGTCCGCAGGTTGCGCCGCGAGCGCTGGAAGGCGGAGGTCCGCGCGGAGAGGCTCGCGGAGCGGCGGTGACACCCGCGGCCGGGGCTACTTCCGGCGCCGCCCCATCATCCAGCCGCGGTGGATGGAGCGGGGCTCCTCCACCGTGACGAACGCCTGCGGGTCCCAGATCCCCACCTGCTCGAAGGCCACGGGGAGGTCGCGGCGACGCAGCACGGCGTAGAC
>DATABU010000604.1:0-2062 GCA_036259415.1 Longimicrobiaceae bacterium | reverse complement strand
GCAGGGCGAGTTCTCCGGCTCCGGCGAGCTGACCACGACACCGGGCGAGGTGGACGCCATCTTCCAGGAGCACCTCCCGCGCGAGGCCCGGGCCGCGGCGGCCCGCGGCGAGCCGCTGCGCATCGTCTTCTGGGCGCACGGGGGACTGGTCTCGGAGTCGAGCGCCCTGGAGCGCGCCGCCGTGCACGTCGCGTGGTGGCAGAAGAACCGGGTGTATCCCGTCTACTTCATCTGGGAGACGGGGCTCCTGGAGACCATCGGGCAGGTCCTGGAGCGCACGCGCGCCCGCGCCCGCGCGGCCCGTGACCTCTGGGACCACACCACCGATCCGCTGGTCGAGGCCGCGGCGCGCAGCCTGGGCGGGCGCGTCATCTGGGGAGGGATGAAGCGCGGCGCCGAGCGTGCCTCGGCCGCGGACGGCGGGGCCCACTACGTGGCCGCCCAGCTCGCGGCGTTCCTCGACGCCGAGGCGAAGAAGCCGGACGGCTCCCGTGCGACCGTGGAGGTGCACGCGGTGGGGCACAGCGCCGGCTCGATCTTCCACGCCCACTTCCTCCCCGCCGCGCTCGCGGCCGGGGCGCCGTCGGTCCGGAGCCTCCACTTCCTGGCCCCCGCGATCCGCACCGACCTCTTCAGGGACGCGCTGGCCCCCCGCCTGGGCAAGGGGGTGGACCACCTGACCGTGTTCACCATGCGCCGCGACCTGGAGCGGGACGACCACTGCAAGCACGTCTACCGCAAGTCGCTGCTGTACCTGATCCACCACGCGCTGGAGGCCGAGAAGCGCACCCCCATCCTGGGCCTGGAGGAGAGCCTCCGCGGCGACGCGGCCCTCCGCGGGCTCTTCGGCCTGGGCGCCCGCTCGGAGGTGGCGGAGGTGGTGTGGTCGAAGTCGCCCACCGCCTCCGGGCGGAGCGCGAGCTGGTCCACCACCCACGGCGGGTTCGACGATGATCCCGCCACCATGAACAGCGTGGCACGCCGCGTCCTGGGGATGAACGACACGGCCCCCCTGCCCGCGAGCTTCCCGGCACAGGCGGCGCGCGGCCCGGCGGACGAGTGGGAGGAGGAGCCGGACTGGCCGGAGGGCCTCGCCGCCGCGGGGCGCGCCGGTCCGGGGGATGGCTGGACGGGCGTCGCGGGGCGCGCGCCCGGGGGGCAGACGGGCGGAAGCGGAGGCGGGGGAGGCCGGCGCCGCGCGCTGTGCGTCGGGATCGACCGCTACGCCTCCAGCCCGCTCGCCGGCTGCGTCGCCGACGCGCGCCTCTGGGCGCGGACGCTCGGGGAGATCGGCTTCGGGACGCCGACGCTGCTGACCGACTCGCAGGCGACCCGCGGCGCCATCCTGCACGAGCTGGAGCAGCTGCTTGCGGACAGCCGCTCCGGCGACGTGGTCGTGTTCCAGTTCGCGGGGCACGGGACGCAGCTCCCGGACGCGGGCGGCGACGAGGCGGGCGGCGACACCGCGGGGCTGGACGAGGCGCTCTGCCCGTTCGACATGGACTCGGGCGCGTTCGTGATCGACGACGACGTGGCCGAGGTGCTGGCCGGGACGCCGCCGGGGGTGAACGTGACGCTCTTCATCGACTGCTGCCACAGCGGGACGGTGTCGCGCTTCGGCGTGGGCACCGCGGCCGCGGAGGGTCGCGCCCGGGACGAGCGGCCGCGCTTCATCGTGGCCGACCCGGCGCTGAAGCAGGCGCACCTGGACTTCCGCGCGCGCCTGGGGCGGAGCCGCGCGCGGCACCGCGGCCCCGAGACCATGACCGAGGTGCTGTTCTCCGCCTGCCTGTCCAGCGAGCTGGCCTGGGAGAGCAACGGCCAGGGCGAGTTCACGCTGCGCGCCACGCGGAGCTGCGGCAGGGGGTGGACGGGGTCACCCACGAGCAGTTCGTGGAGCGGGTGCGGCGCGCCTTCGGGCCGCAGCCCCGGCAGCACCCGGAGCTTGACTGCGCTCCCGCGGCCCGGAGCCGGGCGCTGCTGCGGCCGCTGGCCGGCGCGGAGTCCCCGGGCGCCGGAGGCGGGAGCGGCGCGGCGGGGCGGGACCGGCCGCGGGTGGCGG
>DATABU010000603.1:0-1691 GCA_036259415.1 Longimicrobiaceae bacterium | reverse complement strand
GTCCTCCCGGTACGACGGGTCGGCCTCGCCGCGGCGGCGGTACTCGCCGCGGAGGATGCGGTCGTAGTCGCCGCTCTCGAACCAGCTGCGCATCTCGGCCACGCGGATCACCGGGAAGGGGTGCGTGAGGTCGAGCGTGTTGAGGACCTTGAACACCTGGTCCACCAGGTCGCCCGACTGGCGGTACTCGTCGGCCTGCTGGATGAACTCGGGGAGGTTGGTCTCCCCCGACGCGTCGCCCCCGGCGAACTTGAGCATGGTGGTCATGGCCGCCTCGGGGTCCTGCACGGCGAGGAGCCCCGCGCGGTCGCAGGAGAGCTCGGCCTTGCGGTACCACTCCATGAGCGCGGCGAGCACCGCGCGCGCCGCCAGCCCCACGATGGGGAAGCCCAGGTTGGCGAGCTGCAGCAGGATGTACATCATGGTGCGGTACAGCGCGTGGCCGCTCATGACGTGCCCCAGCTCGTGCCCCATGATGAAGGTCAGCTCCCGGTCGGTCAGGAGGTGCAGCGCGGCGGAGTTCACGGTGATGAAGGGCTTCTCCATCCCCCAGGCGCCGGCGTTGACCACCGGGTTCTGGGTGACGAACACCGGGTATTCGGCGGGGGCGTCCAGGATGGCGGCCGCCTCGCGGTAGGCCCGGTGCACGCGCGGGAACTGCGTGGGCGAGACGCGCACGGCGTTCGCCTGGAAGGCCAGCCGGATGGGGCGCTCGCCGAAGAAGCCGAACACCTTCCGGAGCACCTCGTCGAAGCCGGGGACGCGGCGGAGCGCGTTGAGCGCCGCGCGGTCGGCGGGGTGCTCCCAGCTCCGCGAATCGATCCCGGTGAGCACCACGGGGGTGCGGACTACGTCGGACATGGGGACTCCTGGTGGGGGAAGGGCGCTCCCCGCGCGGGGGCGTCGCTCGCGGCCACTACGGGCGCCTCCGGCCGCCGGTTTCGGGGCGCGCTCCCGCATAGTGCGGCGGCGGGCCTCCGGCGGCAAGCGAGTGGAGCGCGGGCCTGTCGCTCCGGGAACTTTTGCTTAGATTCGTCGGTATCGCCAGCGCCCCGGCCGCGCCCGGCGCGGGCCCATCCCACGGTCCCGATTCCCCTTACCTCTGCGGAGGTTTCCCCATGCGTCTACGGATCCCGGCACTCTTCACGGCCCTGCTAGCCCTCGCGCTCGTCGCCCCCGCCGGGAGCGCCGCGCAGGCGGCCGCGTCGCTCAACGGCACCTTCACCTACAACGCGCAGGCCAGCGACAACGTAAACGCCGCGATCGACGATGCCGTCGCCCGCATGAACTTCGTGATGCGGCCGGTGGCGCGGGGCCGCCTGCGGAAGACCAACCAGCCGTACCAGCGGGTGCAGATCTCCCACAACCCGCAGCAGGTCTCCGTGACCATGGACGGGCGCCCCGCGATCGTCACCCCGGCGAACGGCACCCCCATGGACTGGACCCGCGAGGACGGCGAGAAGCTCAAGGTGAGCACCGAGTGGGAGAACTCCGCGCTGGAGCAGACCTTCAAGGCCGAGGACGGCCAGCGGGTCAACTCCTACACGGTCAGCCCCGACGGGCGCACCCTGACCATGAACGTCACGGTCACCAGCCCGCGCCTCCCGAAGCCGCTCACCTACAAGCTGGTGTACAACCGGGCCTCCTGACCCCGCCCCGCACCGGCAGGACGCAGAAGGGCCCCACCGCGC
>DATABU010000602.1:0-1797 GCA_036259415.1 Longimicrobiaceae bacterium | reverse complement strand
GCAAACAACGCTGCCCAACGGAGGCGAGCCCCGCAAACTGCGCGGGTCTCGCCCCTTCGGGCTCGCATCCCTCACGCAGGGCACCAGCCGGGGGCGGGTTGTTGCCGTTTCTGGGGCGCAGATCGGGAGGAGGTGGGGTGCTCCCGGAGGAATCCAAGCTGTCTGAAGTTCTTGGACTCCGCAGGGAGCGCCCCGCCGACGACCCGAGCCACCGAAACCCCGCCGGAGTACCCTCCCGTGCAGTTCTCCCCTTCCCCCCTTGCGGGGGAAGGGGCCGGGGGAAGGGGGGTCTACGACCGGCCCAGCCTCTGGAGCTGGTCGCGGGCGAGCGTCGCCTCGGGGGAGCGGGCGTACGACTGGACGACGCGGTTGAAGAGGGCGCGGGCCTCGGTGCGGTTGCCGCGGCCGGCCTCGATGGTGCCGGCGCGGTAGAGCGCGGTGGGCGCGCGGGGGGAGGAGGGATAGCGCTGCACCACCTGGGCGTAGGTCTGCAGCGCGTTGGTCGGGTCCCGGGCCTCGTTGTAGGACTCGCCCACGTAGAAGAGAGCGTCCGGGGCCAGGCGGTGGCTCGGGTAGGCGCGGAGGAACTCCTGGAAGCCGGCGCGCGCGGTCTGGAGGGAACCGCGGCGCAGGCTCGCCATCGAGGTCTCGTACAGCTCGTCGGCGGTGGCGCCGCCGGCGGCGGGGGCCCCGTCGGGGGCGGGGGCGGTGCCCTCCGCCTGGCGAGAGGCGGCGTCCTGCTGCGCGCGGGCGTTGATCTGCTCGCGCAGCTCGGCCAGGCGCTGCTGGCCCTGGCCGGTCAGCTCCTGGATCTGCACCAGCTGGCGGTCCACCTGGAGGAAGCGGGACGCCAGGTCGCCGCGCAGGCGGGCGTTCTGGCTGGCGATGGAGTCCACGAGCGTCCGGTTCTCGCGCCGGATCTCGCGGAGCACGCTGTCCTGCGACGCCCGCATGGCCGCCATCTCGTCGCGCAGGTCGCGCACGTCGCGCTTGGTGGCGCACGCCCCGAGGAGCGGCACCACCAGGAGCGCGGCGAGGAGCCGGGGGCTCATCGGCCGCGGGGGGCGATCTGGCCCCCGGTGACCACGAACTCGGCCCGGCGGTTGCGCGCGAAGGAGTCCTCGTCCGCGCCCTCCACCAGCGGCCGCTCCTTGCCGTAGCTCAGCGTGGCGAAGCGGCCGGAGTCGATCCCGTACCCCTCCAGGAAGGTGCGCACCGCCTCGGCGCGGCGCTGGCCGAGCGCCAGGTTGTACTCGGTGGAGCCGCGCTGGTCCGCGTGTCCCTCTATGCGCAGCGTCACCGACGGGTGCTCCCGCAGGATCTCCGCCTTGGAGCGGAGCCGGTCCTGCGCCTCGGGGCTCAGGTCGAAGCTGTCGTACTCGAAGAACACCATCTCCGAGAGCGCCTCGCGCACCCGGGCGGTCTCCCGCTCCACCGCGGCCAGGGAGTCGGCGCGGGCGCGGTCACGCTCGCGGCGGAGGGCCTCCTCGCGCGCGAGCGAGTCGGCACGGGCGTCGTTCGTCGCGTCCGGGACGTTGTCGGGGCCCGAGGCGGGCTGGCGCTTCTTGCAGCCGACCAGGGTGACGGCGGCGAGGGCGAGCACGACGGCGTGGCGAAGCTTCATCTGGCGGTTCCTCGGTGAGGCTGCCCGCCAGCTCGGTGAGCACCCGCGCCAGGCCCGGCCCGCGCAGCTCCCCACCCAGCAGCAGCGCGGCGACCACCAGGTCACCGGCGGCGTCGTCGAGGTCGTCGGCGAAGGCCAGCAGCGCCCGCGACGTCGGCCACCGCGCCTGCAGC
>DATABU010000601.1:0-3388 GCA_036259415.1 Longimicrobiaceae bacterium | reverse complement strand
CCCGCGTCCCCAGCCGCCCCTTCGCGCCGGCCTCGTACGACATGGTGCGCTGCGGCTCCAGCCCGGGGTTGAAGCCCCCGGCGCCGCCGGGGCGGTTCGCCAGCTCGGTGGTGGTGGGCGTCTCGAAGGCGGTCGCGGCGTTGGCGTAGAGCGACAGGGCGTCCGTGGCCGCGAGCGTGAGCCCCAGCGCGGGGCTCCAGGCGTCCAGGGTCCGGGCGCCGGAGTCGTCCGGGTTCTCGGGGGTGGCGGGGAGCCGGTCGTCCACCCCGAAGCGGACGCGGTCCCAGCGCAGCGAGCCCAGCGCCTCCAGCCGCGGCGCGAGCGGCACCGCCGCCTGCGCGAACGCGGCCGTCCCCGTCACCCGCTCCCGCTGGTCCAGCTCCAGCGCGGCGCGCTCCCCCGCGGCGTTGGCGAAGTTCATCCGGCGGTCGCGCTGCGCCTCGGCCTCGGCGCCCGCGGTCCAGCGGAGCTCCCGGCCGCCCAGCGGGAGCGCGGCGGACCAGGCGGCGCGCACTCCGCCCCCCCGCCGCTCCAGGTCGATGATGGTGGTGGGGATGGGGTTGTCGATCTCCCGGGCAACCCCGTAGGCGGCGGCCTCCAGCGTCCCCGCGCCGGTGCGGAGCCGCCAGGCGAGCCCCGCCTGCGCCTGGCTCCCCTCCTCGCCGGTGCGCTGGAGCACGTTGCGGGCGAACGCCCGCGCCCGGTCCACCCGCAGCAGCGAGTCGGAGAGCGAGCCGGGGTTCAGCGCGTCGTAGCGCACGGCGCTGAGGACCAGCCGCAGCTCGCTCCGCCCGCCGCGCCGGGAGACCTCGCCGTGCAGCAGGGTGTTCTCGGCCTCGCTGTGCTCCCGGTAGCCCCCGTAGCGCAGCCGCGTGCCCCCCGCCCGGTACGACCACCCGCCCGAGGACCCGCCCACCGTGCCCTGCGAGCGGAGCAGCCCGTCGCCGCCGGCCACGACCCGCCCCTCCGCGCCCAGCGGCACGGCGGGGGGCGGCGCGGTGGCGAGGTGCACCACCCCGCCCGAGGCGTTCCCCCAGAGGGCGGAGGCGGGCCCGCGCACCACCTCCGCCCGGCCCAGCGCGCCCACGTCCACGTGGTTCAGCGTGGTCTGCCCGTCGGGGAGGGTGGCGGGGATCCCGTCCACCAGAACGCGCACGCCGCGCACCCCGAACTGCGCCCGCGCCCCGAATCCCCGCACCGAGATCCTCTCCCCCAGCGCGTAGTTGAAGCGGTTGTCCACCTGCACCCCGGGGATCCCGGCCAGCGCCTCGTCCAGCGCCAGCCCCGGCCGGGCGCGGCGGAGCTCGTCCCCCTCCACCACGGACACGGCGTAGGGCGCGCGCAGCAGGGGGAGCGGGGTGCGGAGCACGCGCACGGCCAGCGTGTCCAGCCGCACCACGGGGAGGGTGTCGGGCCGCGGCTCCTGCGCGTGGGCGAGCGCGGGGACGAGCAGGGCGGCGGCGGCCAGGACGTTGCGTGCGGGCATGGCCTCGGGTCGGGGCGGTCGGCGTGGGGGACGGGGCCCGGTGGGGCCGATGCGGGCCCGGCGCAAGATTCGCGCGCGGGGCGGGGCGGCGGTATCTTTGGCGGGGCCGCCGGCGGTGGCGGCCCGCGCCACCCGTGTCCCCGCAGAGATGTCCCGACCCGAAGCACCCGCGCCCCGGCTGAAGAGCGACCTCGTCTTCGGCGCGGTCGCCGCCGTGGCCCTCGTCCTCGCGGTCTTCTTCTTCGTCGCGGGGGAGACGGACGGGGGCGCCGACGAGGCCGCGCCGCCCCCCATCACCGTGGTGGCGCCCCGCAGCGGCGCGGCCGTCACGGGCCCCTTCGCCATCGAGTTCGAGACGCCGGCGAGCATGGTCCGCGGCCCCGCGGGGTGGACCGCCGACGGACGCTACCACCTCCACGCCATGGTCGGAGGCACGGAGCTGATGGCCGGCGCGGACGACGTGGAGTCGCTGGGGGGGAGGCGCTACCGCTGGTCCATCCCCGGCCTCCCCCCGGGCGAGCACCGCCTGCGGCTGCAGTGGTCGGGCCCGGACCACCGGACCCTGCGCGAGGGCGGCTCGGCGCCCTTCACGCTGCACGTGCGCTGAGAGCGGTTTGACACGCGCTTTCCGGGAAACTACTCTACGCTCTCCTTCCGGATCCGTCCGTTTCCGGCCGCCCCACTCCCATTCCCCTCCTCCCCGGAGCTCCCCATGTCGCTCGGCCACCTGCGTCCGCTCTCCTTCGGCGAGATCCTCGACGGCGCGTTCGTGCTGTACCGCCGGCACTTCGCCGTCTTCTTCACCACCGCCCTGATCCCGCTCCTCCCGGTGGCGCTGCTGTGGGGGGCGTTCGGGCTGGTGACCGGCGGCACCCTGGAGATGGGGAACGCCGCCACCGCCGTGGCCTTCGCAGTCGCCTACCCGGTGATGATCGTGGGGATGCTGCTGATGTGGGGCGCGCTGGTCCACGAGGCGGGGCAGGCCGCGGAGGGGCGCCCCATCGACCGCGCGGAGGCGTACCGCGTGGCCTTCCGCCGCATGCTCCCCATGCTCGGCGCGGCGATCCTCTTCACCCTGCTCGCGGCCGTCGGCTTCCTGCTCCTGGTGGTGCCGGCGTTCCTGGTGATGATCGCGCTCTTCGGCGTGTGGCAGGCGGTGATCCTGGAGGAGAAGGGGCCGGTGGAGGCGATCCGGCGCTCGCGGGAGCTGGCGCGCGGGGCCTGGGGGCGGATCTTCGGGATCGAGGTGGTCTCCTACATCATCGTGATGATCCCGGGGATGCTGGTGGGGACGGTGACGGGGATCGCGATGTTCGGCGCCCTGATGGCCTCCGGCGACCCCGAGGCCGCGTCGGGCGCGGTGGGGTGGTTCAGCGCCGTGAACAACGTGCTGAGCCTGCTGCTCTCCGCGCTCACCACGCCCTTCATGGTCGCGGCGCTGACGCTCCTGTACTACGACCGCCGCGTGCGCACCGAGGCGCTGGACCTGGAGCTGGCCACGGAGCGGCTGGGCGCCACGGTCTGACCCGGCGCCGTCCCGCGCGATGCAGGCCCTTCCCACCGAGCCGCAGGTCCGGCGGGCGCTGGACGAGGTCTACGCGCTCCCGGAGTTCGCGCCGCGCACCCTCCCCGGCCCGCTCCGCTGGCTCTCGGACCGGTGGACGGACTTCACCACCTGGCTGGACGGGCTCTTCGAGCGCTTCCGGGTGCTGGAGACCGCCGCCCCGCTCCTCTTCTGGGGGATGGTGGCGGCGCTGGCGATCGCCGCGCTCGCCATCCTGGCGCACTTCGCGGTCGTGGCGCGCCGGTCGCTGCGCGGACGGGAGCGCCGCACCCGCCCCGGCGCGGCGTCCGGGCCGGCCCGGGCGTGGGGCCCGGCGGAGTGGGAGGCGGAGGCGCGCC
>DATABU010000600.1:0-2930 GCA_036259415.1 Longimicrobiaceae bacterium | reverse complement strand
GGCGGGCGCGGGGGCGGGCGCGGGGGCGGGCGCCGCACCCGGGGACGGCGGGGCGCAGGCGGCGAGCGCCAGCAGGGCGCCCGCGGGAAGCAGTGATCGTGTCATGGTCCGGAGTGGGGAGGTGGGAGATCCCGTCAGGAGCCGCCCTGCCGCCGGTAGCGCGGGTCGTTGTACATCTTGAACTGCCGGTACACCTTGGGGACCACCCTGCCCGAGGCCACGTCCCGCAGCAGCGTGCTCAGCTCCTCGGCCAGGTCGTCGCGCTGCATGCGGAGGACGGAGAGCCGCTCCTCGCACTGGGCGCGGAACTCGGGGGCGGCGTCCGGGCGCTCCGCCTGCTCCTCCATGTGGTAGATCTTGAGCTCGACGATGCTGATCTTGTCGGCGAGCCACCCCACCGTCTCAGCCATCGCCCCGCGCCTCCCGCACGGCCGCCATCACCGCTTCGTCGATGCGCTCGATGAGGTCGTTGCGGCGCTGGTTCAGCCGGTCGATGCTGCGCTTGGCGGCCGCCACCTGGTGGTCGTCCTCCACGCGCGCCCTGTCCTCCTCGTGCCAGAGCTCCACGTTCGTCTGCGCGAGCCGCGCGATCAGGGAGCCGACGGTCTCGTTCATGGTACCGCGGGTTGGTGTGGATCGCGGGCGGCGGCGCTCCGCCGCCGCCCCTGCCCGTGCGGGCGCGGAATACTAACGCCGTTCGCCGCGGGATGCCACGCTCCCCTTCCGGGGGCGCGCCGCATAGCTTTAAGCTCCGCCCGCGGCCGCCGCCGCGGGAGCGCGCCGACCCGCGAACCCGTCCCCTATGTCCCTGGTCCTCCCGCCCTCCCCGCGCATCTGCCTGGTGATGATGAGCGCGGTGGGCGACTCGGTGCACGCCCTCGCGGTGGTGACGGCGCTCAAGCGCCACGATCCCTCGGCGCACCTCACCTGGGTCCTCCAGCCGGGGCCGGCGTCGCTGGTGCGCGGCCACCCCGCGGTGGACGAGATCGTCGTCTTCGAGCGCTCGGGGGGGTGGCGGGCCTTCCGCGACCTGAGGCGGAAGCTCGGCGGCCGGCGCTTCGACCTCGTCCTGGACCTGCAGGTGTACTTCAAGGCCAGCATCGCGACGGCGCTGCTGGACGCCCCGGTGAAGCTGGGCTTCGACCGCGCCCGCGCCCGCGACCTCAACTGGCTGGTGACCACGCACCGCATCCCCCCGCACCAGCCGCAGCACGTGCAGGACCAGTACTTCGAGTTCCTCCGCCACCTGGGCGTGGACCCGGAGCCGGTGGAGTGGGGGCTGGGCCCGTGGGAGCACGAGCTGCCGGCGCAGCGGGAGCTCCTGGCCTCGCTGGACCGCCCGGCCGCGTCGCTGGTGATCGGCGCCAGCCACCCGGAGAAGGAGTGGGTCCCGGAGCGGTGGGCGGAGCTCTGCGACGTGCTGGCGGAGCGCTTCGGTCTCCGCCCGGTGCTCGTGGGCGGGAGGTCGCCGCGGGAGCTGGAGACCGAGCGGCGCATCCGCGAGCTCACCCGGACGGAGGTGGTGTCCACCCTCGGGATCCCCTTCCGCGAGCTGGTGGGGGTGCTCGCGGGCTCCGCGCTGGCGGTGTCGCTGGACACCGGGCCCATGCACGTGGCGGTGGCGCTGGGGACGCCCACCGTCTCGCTCGTGGGCTACGTCAACCCGAAGCGGGTGGGGCCGTACCGCCGCTTCCGCGACCTGATGGTGGACGCGTACGGCGACCCGGGCGAGGACTATCCCGTCTCGCTGGAGAAGCGGCCGGGGCGGATGGAGCGCATCGCCGTGGCGGACGTGGTCGAGAGGGTCGCGCTGTGGGAGCGGCGCTACCGCGGGGCGGCGTGATCGCCGCCGCGCTGGACCGGGTCGGCGTGGTGATGGTGAGCACCGTCGGGAACGCGGTGCACGTCCTCCCCGTGCTCAACTCCATCCGCGCGCACCGGCCGGGCGCGCGCGTCACCTGGGTGATGCAGCCCGCCGCGGCCGCCCTGGTGCGCGGGCACCCCGCGGTGGACGAGGTGGTGCTCTTCCAGCGCGGCCGGGGGGCGCGGGGGCTCCTGGAGGTCCGGCGGGAGCTGGCCGGCCGGCGCTTCGACGTGGTCCTCAACCTCCAGGCGTACCTCAAGGCGGGGCTGGTGGCCGCCTCCGCCCGCGCCCCCGTCAGGCTGGGATACGACCGGGCGCGGGCGCGCGACCTGACCTGGCTCTTCTCCACCCACCGCATCCCTCCCCGGCCGCGCGCCCACGTCCAGGACGAGTACCTGGAGTTCGTGGAGGCGCTGGGCGTCCCGCCCCTGCGGGAGTGGGGGCTGGGACCCACAGCCGAGGAGCGGGCGCGCTACGCGGGGCTCCTCCCGCCCTCCGACCGGCCCACCGTGGCGCTGGTGCTGGGGACTAGCCGGCCGGAGAAGGAGTGGCCGGCGGAGCGCTACGCCCGGCTGGTGGACCGGCTGGAGGGGGATCTCGGCGCCCGTACCGTGCTGGTGGGCGGCCGGTCCACGCGGGAGGAGGTGGCGGCGGCCACGGTCCGCCGGCTCGCCGCGCGCGCCCCGCTGGACCTGCGGGAGTGGGACCTGCGCCGCCTGGTGTACCTGCTGGACCGCGCCGACGTGCTGGTCTCGCCGGACACCGGCCCGCTGCACGTGGGGGTGGCGCTGGGCACCCCGACCGTGTCGCTGATGGGGTTCACCAACCCGAAGCGGTACGGGCCGTACCGCCGTTTCCACGACCTGCTCCTGGACGCGTACGGCGACCCGGGGGAGGACTACCCCGCCGACGCCGGGAACAGGCCGGGGCGGATGGAGCGCATCACCGCCGACGCGGTGGCGGACCGGGCGGAGCGGGCGCTCGCCCGCTACGGGAGGAAGCCCGGCGGCCACCCGCCGCCGTAGCCCTCCCGGCGGGCTGCCCACCCCTCCGGGCCCCCCGGGGC
>DATABU010000599.1:0-3475 GCA_036259415.1 Longimicrobiaceae bacterium | reverse complement strand
AGTGGCTGACGCAGGTGTTCGAGCGCATGGGCACGGACTCGTCGCGGGAGAGCTACCTCCGCCCCGGCGACGGCGACGTGTGGCGCTTCATGGAGCGGCTGGCCGCCTGGGTGGGCGACCCGCTGCGCCGCGGCATGGCCGACGACGCCGTCCCGCTGGACCACCTCCTCCCCCCGCCCCCCGGCGAGGAGGAGGATCGGGCGGAGCCGGCCGGGGCGGAAGCGGCGGAGGCCGCGGCGGCCCTCCCCCAGTCCGCGGCGTGAGCGCCGGCAGCAGCAGCTGCAAGCCGTTGCGGGCTCGGATCTTGCGTCGGCGCCTCGCCGTGGTGCCGTTCGACGCGTACGGACATGCACTCCCGAGCGTACCGAGCGCCGGAACGTCGGTGGTACGAGGATCGGCCGCCCTGGCTGGAGAAGTGGAGCGGGCGGTTCCGTGAGGGAGGCCCGGCATCCGGAGTCGAGGCACCCGTGGGGCGCCGCGGCGTGGTCTGGAAGACACGCGGGGAGAGCAGGGAGCAGTGACGAGGTCTCCCGCGGAGGCGTGCAGGCGGTTCGGCACGGTCGGGCCTGCACCGCCGCCTGCCGGTTCGAGTCCGGCCGGCGTTCCCTGGGACCGGCCGCCCCGAGTGGGCGACCGGTCCCTCGCGCGTCCGGCCCTCCCCCGACAACCCCGTACCGGACCGCATGAGCTCGGCCTTCACCCTGATGCTGGTCGTGGTCGGCGGCTACCTGGCGGCGCACGTCGCCTCCGGGTGGCTGGCGCGCCGCTACCTGGTCGTCTCCGGGGCGGAGTACCTGCTCCTGGGCGTGCTGCTGGGGCCGCAGGTCTCCGGCATCATCGGGACCGCGGCGTTCGGCGGGTTCGCGCCCTTCCTGACGCTGGCGCTGGGGTGGGTGGGGGTGGTGGTCGGGGCGCAGTTCTCCCTCCCCGAGCTGGTGCGCATCCCCGCCCCGCCGTACCGCATCGCGTTCTTCGAGGCCGCGCTGACGCTCGCGGCGGTCACGGCGGGCTCGATGCTGGTCTGCTCCTGGCTCTTCGGGATGACGCCGGAGCAGGCCGCCGTCCCCGGCGTGGCGCTGGGCGCGGTCGCCACGGCCTCCGCGCCCACCGGGATCGCGCTGGTGGCGCGCAGGCTGGGCGGGCAGGGGCCGGTGGTCCGCCAGCTCCAGCTCACCACGGCCATCGACGCGCTGGTGGCGATCGTCGCGGTCGGCATCCTCCTCACCGTCGGCCACTCGCCCCCGTCGGGGAGCGCGCGCGCGCCCACCCCCACCGAGTGGGTGGTCATCAGCGTCGGCATCGGCTGCGTCGGGGGGACGCTCTTCCACCTCTTCCTGGGGAACGAGCGCAAGGTCGACCGGCTCTTCATCGGCCTGGCGGGCGCCACCATCCTGGCGAGCGGCGCGGCCGCCTACCTCCGCCTCTCGCCCCTGCTCCCCACCATGCTCATCGGCGCCATCCTGGCGAACACCTCCGGCAACGCCGACGAGATCCGCCGGGCGCTGGCCTCGGTGGAGCGCCCGCTCTACTTCGTGCTCCTGATCTTCGCGGGGGCGGCGTGGGTCCCCGCCGAGGGGGCCTGGCTCCTCCCGGTGCTCGTCTTCCTGGCGGTGCGCTCCGCCGCCAAGGTGGGGGGCGGCTGGCTGGCGGCCCGCGTGAACGACGCCCTCCCCACCCTGGGCTGGGGGTGGGGGCGGGCCCTCCTGGGGCAGGGCGGGCTGGCGGTGGCCATCGCCCTCAACTACCGCCTGCACCCCGGCGCCGCGCTCGCGGAGGTGGTCTTCACGGCGGCGCTGGTCTCCGTGCTCGTGACGGACGTGGCCTCCGCCCGGCTGGCGGAGGGGGTGGTCGCATCGGCGCGGCGCCGGCGCGCGGAGCGCTACGCGGCGGGCGCCGCCGCCCCGGCGGGGGAGGCGTAGGTGCGGCGGCTGGTGATCCTGGGGCTCCTCCTGGGGAGCATGCAGCTCATCTTCCCCCTGGGCGCCCAGGGGCAGGGGTCGCAGGCGCTCCTCTCCTTCGGCTTCCTGATCCTGGCGGCGTACACCGTGGGCGAGGTCGCCACCGCGGTGCGCCTCCCCAGGATCGTGGGATACCTGGTGGCGGGGGTGGTCTTCGGCCCGTACGTGCTGGGGACGGTCACGGCCGAGGGGGCCGACCGGCTGGCCCCGGTGAGCCAGCTCGCCATCGCGCTGATCGCCTTCCTGGCGGGTGCGGAGCTGCGCTGGGGCGAGGTGAAGGAGCGCGGCCCCCTGCTGCTGAAGATGATGACCGCGGAGCTGCTCTGCACCTTCGCGGCGCTCTTCGGCCTGCTCTACGCCGTCCGCGGCTGGGTGCCCTTCCTGCGCGACGCCCCGGAGGCGCAGGTGGTGGCGTTCGCCCTGCTCTTCGCCGCCATCGCCATCGTGCACTCGCCCGCGGTGACCATGGCGCTGCTCACCGAGACGGGGGCGCGCGGCCCGGTGACGCGCACCACGCTGGGGATCGTGCTCCTCTCGGACGTGGCGGTGGTGGTCTTCTTCAGCGCGGCGCTCGCCGTCGCGCGGGCGCTGGCGCCCCCCACCGGGGTGGCGGAGGCGGCCTCGGTGGGGATGGTCGTGTGGGAGATCGGCGGGGCGCTGCTGGTGGGGGCGGTGCTGGGCGGGGGGGTGGCGCTCTACCTCCGGTACGTGGGGCGGGAGCTGGTGTTCTTCGCCATCCTGGTGGCGTTCTTCGGGCAGGAGATCGCGCGCCTGGCGCACGTGGAGACGCTGCTCACGCTGCTCACCGCCGGCTTCGTGATGGAGAACGTCTCCCGCGAGGGCGAGGGCGTGGCGCTGCTGCACGCCATGGAGCGCTCGGCCGCCCCGGTCTTCGTGGTGTTCTTCGCTCTCTCCGGCGCCAAGATCCAGGTGGCGCAGGTGGCGGCGCTCCTCCCCCTGGTGGTCCCCATCGCGCTGGTGCGCGCCGGCGCGATCTGGGCGGGGATGCGGCTGGGCGGGTGGTGGGCGGGGGCGGGCGCGCCGGAGCGCCGCTACGCCTGGATGGGCCTCATCTCCCAGGCGGGGGTCGCCATCGGGCTGGCCGCCATCGTGTCGGAGGCGTACCCCGAGAACGGCGCGGTGCTCGGCACCCTGCTCCTGGCGCTGATCGCCGTGAACGAGACGGTGGGGCCCATCCTGTTCCGGCGCGCCATCTACGCCAGCGGCGAGGCGGTGCCGGAGACGGACGCGGCGCGGTCGTCGGGGGCGGCGCGCACGGCCGCGGGGCACTGAGCTCGGTCGCGGGTAGAGCGGGGCTGGACGGCGGGGTTGCGGCTTGCCGACGTGGTACGGCGGTTCTGGCCGGACATGCGTCCCTACCGGGGCCACCTGGCCGGGCTGCTGCTGCTGCTCCTGGCCGCACCCGGCATCGCGGTCGCGGAGACCTTGCTGTTCCGCCGCCTGGTGGACGACGTGCTGGTGCCGGCGTCCTTCGAGGTGCTGCCCCTGCTCGTCGC
>DATABU010000598.1:0-1529 GCA_036259415.1 Longimicrobiaceae bacterium | reverse complement strand
GGGCGGCACCTCTCGGAGGGTGCCGCCCCGCGCCATCCTGGCCTGCCCGACCCGCCGCTACACCCCGGCCGCGACCTCCGCCTCGATCCCCCGCACGCGGAGGATCAGCTCCACCGTCTCGCCGATCTTGTTGTTCGGCGTGGAGGCGCCGGCCGTGAGCCCGATGGTGAGCGGGCCGGGGGGAAGCCAGTCCTCCGCCACCACCTCGGGGGTGTCGAAGGGGCTCCCGTTGGGCTTGAAGCGGATGGTCCCCGCCTCCGGGTCGGTGCACCCCGCGTCCGCGATGTGGAAGGTGGTGGTGTGGCGGGCGCAGAGCACCGCCAGGTGGTTCGTGTTGGACGAGTTGTATCCCCCCACCACCAGCATCAGGTCGGGCGGGCCCTGCGGCCCGGAGACCAGCTTCACCACCGCGTCCTGCCGCTCCTGGGTCGCGGAGCAGATGGTGTCGAAGGAGCGGAAGTGCGCGTCCGGCGTGTAGCCGGGCTCCCCGCCGTAGCGGCGCTCCAGCGACTTCGCCACCTCGGCGGCGATGGCCAGCGAATCGCCGGAGAGCATCGTCGTCTGGTTGGCGACTCCGATGCGCGCCAGGTGCAGCTCCGGGTCGAAGCCGGGCGATGTCTTGTCGCGGAAGTGCGCGAGGAAGGCGTCGCGGTCCAGGGCGCCGGGCGTCCCCTCCACGTAGTCCATCACCAGCCGAGCCTCGACCATGTCGCGGACGATCAGGTAGGCCCCGCCCGGGTGGCGGAAGACCTGGCTGGCCGTGGCGCGCGTCTCCTCGTGGTAGTACTTGCCGTGGATGAGCGCGGTGAAGCCGTCGCGCGCGTACTGCTCCACCCGCTTCCAGACGTTGAGCACGCTCCCGCAGGTGGTGTCCACCAGGATGCAGCCCAGCGCCCGGAGCCGGCCGAAGTCGCTCACCGTCACCCCGAAGGCGGGGAGGATCACCACGTCCTCCGGCCCGATCCCCCCGAAGTCGAAGACCCCCTCCGCGTCCGGGTGGAGGAAGACGATCCCCATCTCCGTCAGGCGCCGGTTCACGTGCGGGTTGTGGATGATCTCCCCCGCCAGGAAGATGCGCCGGTCGGGGAACTGCGTGCGCGTCTCGTACGCGTAGTCCACCGCCCGGTCCACCCCGTAGCAGAAGCCGAACTCCTCGGCGAGGCGCACGACCACGCGCTGGTCGCCGTCCCCGAAGGTCTCCTGGTAGCCGCGCGCGCGGATCCGGTCCACGAGCGCGCTGTGGTAGTCTGCCTGGATCAGCGGCTCGATGGCCTGCTTGAGGCCGAAGCCGCGGCGGAAGTAGGTCTGCTCCATGGTTCCTGCGGGTGCCGTCATCTGGGCCATCCGGGCGGGCCGGGGCGCCTGAAGGCTAACGGGAGAGCGGGCGCGCCGCAACCGGAAGCGCGCGCCGGGACTCGCTTTTGCGCGGTGCAGGGAATAGTTTTTGCCCCGGGGGCGCCGCGCACCCGGCCCCCCGCGCCCGGCGACGCACCAGACCACCCCTGCCAGGAAAGGCCGGCCCCGCATGG
>DATABU010000597.1:0-3147 GCA_036259415.1 Longimicrobiaceae bacterium | reverse complement strand
GCAGCGAGCGGGCCCGCTCGCGCAGCTCCCGCTGCGTCTCGGCGCCCGTGCGCGGAGCCAGCAGCAGCGCCGCGCCCGCCCCGAGCAGCGCGCCCCACAGGAACGCGCCCATGCCGCCCCGATCCCGCTCGATCACGATGTGGGGATAGTCGTCGTAGTCCCTCATCGAAGGCTCCGGTTGGATGTTCAGAGGTAAGACTGCAGCTCCCTTTCCCGCGAAGCCGGTGACGAAGCCTGCAGCAGCCGGCGGAAGCTGGAAAGGTTCACGGGCTTCTGCAGGAACACGTCCGCCTCCGCGCGCAGCGCGCTCTCGGTCTCCTCGCCGGCCCCGCCCGCGGTGATGACGATGATCGTCACCCCGGAAGGAAGGCCGGAGCGGATCTCCCGGATCACCTGGAGACCGTCGATGTCGGGGAGGTAGAAGTCGCACACGACCGTGTCCGGGCGGAAGTCGCGGACGCACTCCAGCGCGCCGCGCCCCGTCCCCGCCGTACGGACGGTGTAGCCGTCCTCCGAGAGCAGGCTCTCCAGTGCTTCCCGGGCGCCCGCCTCGTCCTCGATGACCAGAATTCGTCTTGCCGCCATGCCGCGACCCCTCGTCCTTCCGTGGGCGGCGTCCGGGAAAGGAGGCCCCCCGGATCGGACCCCGGAGAAGAGCAAGCGGCATGCCACCTGCGGCCCCGCGCCGGCCGACGCAAGGGAGCCGCGCCCCAGCCGGGACGCGGCTCCATGCGGTCGCCGCGGGGTGGAGAGCGCCGCTCAGACCTGCGCGATCTGCAGCCCCATCAGGTTGGAGAGGCGCGAGCGGAGCTCCTCCTCCTCGATCCCCAGCATGGAGGCGGCCCGCCCGTAGTCGCCCTCCACGAAGGAGAAGGTCTTGAGCACCAGCGTGCGCTCGGCCTGCTCCACCGAGGTCCCCACCGGGATGCGCACCTCGCGGTCCTCGGCGGCGATCAGCTCGTGCGCCCGCAGGTCCTGGAGGGTGACCTCCGGGCCGTGGGCGAAGATCACCGCGCGCTCCACCGCGTTCTTGAGCTCGCGGACGTTGCCGGGCCAGCGGTAGGCGTTGATGAACTCCAGCGCCTCGGGGGAGAAGCCCCTGATGGTCTTCCCGTTCTCCTCCGAGAAGCGGCGCAGGAACGACTCGGCCAGGAGGCGCACGTCGCCGCGGCGCTCGCGCAGCGGCGGGAGGTTGAGCGGGATCACGGCGAGGCGGTGGTACAGGTCCTCGCGCAGCTTCCCCTCCTCCACCGCCCGGTTGATGTTCTTGTTCGTGGCCGCCAGCACGCGGATGTCGACCTGGATCTCCTTCTTGCCGCCCAGGCGGCGGAAGGAGCGCTGCTCCAGGGCGCGGAGGAACTTGACCTGGATGTCGGGCTCCATCTCCGCGACCTCGTCCAGGAAGAGCGTGCCGCCGTCGGCCAGCTCGAAGCACCCGGCCTTCTCGTTGATGGCGCCGGTGAAGGCGCCCTTCTCGTGGCCGAAGAGCTCGTTCTCCAGGATCTCGCGGGGGAAGGCGCCGCAGTTGATGGCGATGAACGGCCCCCTGGCCCGGCCGGACTTCTCGTGGATGGCGCGGGCCACCAGCTCCTTGCCGGTCCCGCTCTCGCCCACGATGAGCACGCTGGCGCTGGCCGGGGCCACGGCCTCGATGGTGCCGTAGATCGACTTCATCTCGTCGGACTGGCCGATGAGGTCGCCGAAGCGCGTCAGGTTCGCGAGCCGCTCCTCCAGCAGGCGGTTGGCCTGCTTGACGCTGTACGCCTCCAGCGCCTTGGGGATGAGCGCCTTGAGACGCTCCAGGTTAAGCGGCTTCTCCAGGTAGTCGTACGCCCCCTCGCGCATGGCCGCCACCGCCGAGTCCACCGAGGCGGCGCCGGTGATGATGATGACCTCGCTGGCGATGTGCGCCTCGCGCATGCGCGCGAAGAGCTCCAGGCCGTCCACCTCGGGCATGCGCAGGTCGGCGAGGATCAGCCCGTACCCGCCCTCCTGGATCATCTCCCACGCCTTCCGACCGTCCGTGGCGGTGTCGACCTCGTAGCCCTCCTCGCCCAGGAGCATCTGCAGCCCCTCGGCGATGTGGCGCTCGTCGTCCGCGACCAGAATCTTCGCTTGCATACCGGCGTCGGTGAAGGAGTTGGTTTTTTCGCAGTCCGTGAAGATAGCGGGGCGCGGCGACCGGGGTCAACCGCGTTGCTCGTGGAGGGCCAACGGGTTACGGCGCGTCAGCGCCCCGCCACGGGGATGCTGAACACCAGTGCGGGGCTCCCGGTTCCCTCCCCCGCCCCGTTCAGCTCCAGCCGACCGCCCACGGCGTCGGCGACGGCGCGGGCCGCGGGAAGTCGGGCGACGGTCGCGCCGGCGGGGGCGGAGCCGTCGTCCGGAAGGGCGAGCGGGGTGCCGTCGGGGGCGAGCACGGACACGGACACGGCGGCCAGGTCGCCGTCGCGGGAGGTGCGGATCACCAGCGAGCCGCCCGGGGGCGCCCCGTCGAGCGCCTCCAGCACCAGGTCGAGGATCACCTGGCGGACCGGCTCGCGGGGGACGTGGACGGGCGCGGGGACGTAGGCCGGCTCGAAGCGGACCTCCACCTCGTGCCGCCGCCCCTCCAGCTGGATCAGCTCCAGAAGCTCGTGCACCAGCTCGTCCAGGGTGGCGGGCTCGGCCCGGCGCGCGGGCCGCGACAGGCGCAGCAGGAGCTCGATCCGGCCGGTGACACGCTCCAGCTCGGCCCCCAGCACCCCGATGTAGCGCTGCAGGTCGCCCCCGTCGTCCTCGCCCCCGCGGGCGGCGCGGCGCCGGAGCACCTCCAGGTTGATCACCATGGAGTGCAGCGGGTTCTTGATCTCGTGCGCCAGGTCGTCCGCCAGCCGCTCGAGGATGTCGAGCTTGTTGGCGCGGATCACCAGCGCATCCGGGCTCTCTGCGTCGCTGCCCACTGGTTCGGCTTCCCGGAGCATCGGCAAATGGAATCGGGGCTCGTCGGAGCTGCTGGGCTCGGGCGCTCCGGGCACGGCGCGTGGGCCGGCGCGGGGGGGACCGGGGCCCTCCCCGCCGCTACCCTCGGAGCGGTTCACGCCGGGGGAGAGGCAGGTTTCGTTCCCGACCGGAGCGGAATCGGGGGAGGCGCCGCCCGCCGGGCGG
>DATABU010000596.1:0-2204 GCA_036259415.1 Longimicrobiaceae bacterium | reverse complement strand
GTGCTGGACGCCCCCGAGCACGTCCCGGGAGGGACCGAGCCGACCGGCGTTCCCGGCGCCGAGGCGCTCGGCCTCGGCCCCGGCGTGCCCGACCCGGTCCGCGAGCCGGGCGAGCCCGCGGCCCGCGCGGCGAAGAGCGCGTGGACGGGCGCCCCGGAGCGGGCGGGGAGCGGGGCCGCCGGGTCGGGGAGCGCGGCCGCGGGCGTCAGGAGGGAGACGTCCGCGAGCGGCCGGTCCGGGTCCTCCACGGCCCGGGCGAGCACGGCGTGGAGCTGCGACAGCATCTCCTCCATCCGCGCCTCGTCGAACAGCTCGACCGTGTAGAGCAGCCGAAGCGCGAGCCCGCCGTCGTCCTCCTGCGCGTAGAGCGTGAAGTCGAACTTGGAGTCGGGGGCGGCCGGGGCGGCCAGCGGCTCCAGCCACACGCCGGGGAGCGCGCGCCGCTCCTCCTCCAGGTTGAGGAAGTTGAACATCACCTGGAAGACCGGCGTGTGCGACAGGCTGCGCTCCACCCGCAGCTCGTCCACCAGCTTCTCGAAGGGGATCTCCTGGTGCTCGTACGCGCCCAGCATCCCCTCCCGCACCCGCGCCAGCAGCGCGCGGAAGGTGAGCGCCCCCGACAGCTCCGCGCGCACCGGTAGGGTGTTGGCGAAGAGGCCGATCATCCCCTCGGTCTCGCGGCGGGTGCGCCCGGCGATGGGGGTGCCCACGACCACGTCGTCCTGGCCCGCGAGCCGCCCCAGGAGGAGGTCGAGCGCCGCCAGCACCACCATGTAGAGCGTGGCGCCCTCCCGCCGGGCCAGCGCGCCGAGCCGCTCCCGCAGCTCGCGCGGGAGCATGCGCCGCAGCTCCGCGCCGCGGTAGCCGCGGCACGCGGGGCGCGGACGGTCGGTGGGCAGCTCCAGCAGCGCGGGCGCCCCGCGCAGCCGCTCCGCCCACCAGCCGACCAGCGCTCGCAGCTCCTCCCCGGCCAGCCGCTTCCTCTCCCACGCCGCGTAGTCCGCGAACTGCAGCTCCGGCTCCGGCAGCGGCGAGGGCTCGCCACGCACGAAGGCGGCGTAGAGCAGGGCCACCTCGCGCACCGCCACCTGCATGCTCCACCCGTCCGACACGGCGTGGTGCACGGCCAGGAGGAGCGCCCACTCGTCGTCCGCGAGGCGCAGCAGCCGGGCGCGGAGCAGCGGCCCCCGCTCCAGGTCGAAGGGGCGCGCGGCGTCCTCGCCCGCGAGCCGGCGCGCCTCCCGCCCGCGCGCCTCCGCCGGGAGCCGCGCCAGGTCCACCGCCGGTACCGGCAGCGGCCCCGGCGGGGCGATCACCTGCACCGGCTCCCCGTCCGTGGCGGCGAAGGTGGTGCGCAGCGACTCGTGGCGGCGCACCAGCCCGGCCAGCGCGCGCCGCAGCGCCGCGGGGTCCAGCGCGCCGCGGAGCCGCAGCGCCAGGGGGATGTTGTAGGCGGCGCTGCCGGGCTCCAGCCTCTCCAGAAACCAGAGCCGGAGCTGCGCGAAGGAGAGCGGGAGCGGGGTCCCGTCGCGCGGGACGGGGCGTATGGGCGGCGAGCGCCGGGCCCCCGCCGCGAGCGCCGCCGCGGTGTCCACCCGCGCGCCCAGCCCCGCCGGCGTCGGCGCCTCGAAGAGCGCGCGCAGGGGGAGGTCGATCCCGAACGCCTCCCGGACGCGCGACACCACCCGCGTGGCGAGCAGCGAGTGCCCGCCCAGCGCGAAGAAGTCGCCGTGGACGCCGACGCGCCCGCGGCGCAGCACCTCGCCGAAGATCTCCGCCAGCGTGGCCTCCGTGCGGGTGCGCGGCGCGGCGTAGCCCTGCGCGTCCTCCTCGTCGGGGGCGGGGAGGCGCCTGCGGTCCAGCTTGCCGCTGGGGGTGAGCGGGAGCGCGTCCAGCAGCACCCAGGCGGACGGCACCATGTAGTCCGGCAGCCGCTCCCCCAGCGCGGCGCGCAGCTCCGGGAGGAGCCGCTGCACCCGCTTCTCGCGCAGCGGGTCGCTGGCGTAGCTGCTCCACGCCTGCGGCTCGGCCGGATCCTCCGCGAGCGCCAGCCCGGCGGCGGGGGAGCCCTCCCGCGCCAGCAGCACGTCGTACGCGCCCGGCCGCCCGCGCGGCGACCAGCGCACCTGCAAGCGGTAGCCCAGCTCCTCTCCCAGGCGCCAGAGCGCCTCCGGGTCCACGCTCCCCGCCGCGGCCTCCGCCGC
>DATABU010000595.1:0-8075 GCA_036259415.1 Longimicrobiaceae bacterium | reverse complement strand
GCAGACGATCCTCCGCGCGGGGCTGAGCGGGGTGAGCTTCGGCGACATCGTGGAGTACCTGGTGGGGCTGGTGGACCCGCAGCTCGGCTTCCGCCTCCCCGCGCCCTGGGACGTGCTCTACCAGCTCCGCTTCGACGACCTGAAGCTGGAGGTGAACTTCGCCACCCGGGCGGTGGGGATCCGCTACGAGCCCTTCGTGAACCTGGGGATCGCGCGGGTGGACGCGATCTCGCTCACCTACCTGAAGCGCGCGGGGCGCTCCACCGTGGACATCGCCATCGAGGGCGGGTTCCTGGGGCAGGAGTACGGAGAGAAGGACCCGCTCGCCTGGGACCTGCTGAACGATCCGCCCCCGGCCCCCCCGGGGAAGGGCGACCAGCTCCTGGAGCTGCGCTACCTGGGCCTGGGGCAGAACGTCACCTTCCGCGAGACCCGCTCGTTCCGGCGCGTGCGCGACGTGATGGAGGCGCTGGAGGCCGACTTCGCCGAGGTCCCCGACGACCGGAACCCGCTGGCGTCGCTCCCCGCCCTGAAGTTCAGCGGCGACGGGTCGTGGCTGGTGGGGGCCGACTTCACGCTGATGAGCGCCGTGTCGCTGATGGGCGTGTTCAACGACCCGGTGCTGTACGGCCTCCGCGTGGGGCTGGCCGGGCCCAAGGTGAAGTCGCTGGCGGGGCTGGAGTTCGAGATCCTGTACAAGAAGGTGACCGACACCGTGGGGGTGTACAGCCTGGAGCTGACGCTCCCCGACGCCATGCGCCAGCTCCAGTTCGGCGCGGTGGCGGTCACGGTGCCGATCATCGGGATCGACATCTACACCAACGGCAACTTCCGGCTGGACCTGGGCTTCCCCGCCAACCGCGACTTCAGCCGCAGCTTCTGCGTGCAGGGCGGGCCGTTCGTGGGCTACGGCGGCTTCTACTTCGCGCTGCTGGACGGCGCCACCAGCGAGGTGGTGCCGCGCGTCCGCAACGGCAGCTTCGCGCCGGTGATCGAGGCCGGGCTGGGGCTCTCCATCGGCGTGGGGCGGACGCTGGAGAAGGGGGTGCTGCGCGCGGGGGCCACGCTCACCGTGCAGGCCATCATCGAGGGCGCGCTGGGGTGGTTCAACCCCGACGACCGCGCGCAGCCCAGCGACCTCTTCTACCGCCTGCAGGGCACCGCGTCCATCGTCGGCAAGGTGTACGGCGAGGTGGACTTCGTGGTGGTCAAGGCCCGCGTGAGCATCACCGCCTACGCGGCGGTCACGCTCACGCTGCAGGCGTACGCGCCCATCGTGGTGCGCCTGGAGCTGGGGGTGGAGGTCTCGGCCTCGGTCACCATCCTGTTCATCGAGCTCACCTTCTCGTTCGAGGCGAAGCTCGACCTCTCCTTCCAGATCGGCGAGGGCGGCGGCGCGCCCTGGCTCCCCGCGGAGGAGGACCCGCGGGAGCACCCGCTGCGGCTCGGCGGCCAGCGCCGCCGCTTCCGCGCGCCCGCCCCGGCGCCGCTGGAGCTGTTCCGCCTGGTGCGCGAGCGCGTGGGGGAGGCGCCGGAGTTCGACTGGTCGCCGCGCGCGGTGTTCGTGGACGGGGCGCCCGTGCCGGTGGACGTGCTCCTGGTCCCCTCGCTCACCCCTGCCATCCCCTCGCGGGTGACGCACGCGCTGCGCGCCGGACCCGCCACGCCCTCCGGCGACCCCGAGGTGCAGGTGGTGATGGCGCTCTTCGTCCCCACCTCCGTCCCCGCGGGGGCGCGGCACGCGCACGAGGTGCTGCGGGTGGAGCACGAGACGGCGGAGGACGTGGCCTTCAACCGGCTGGCCGCCGGGGTGCTGCGCTGGGCGGTCTCCTCGCTGCGCGCCGCGCCGGACGCGCACGTCTTCCGCGGCTCCCCGGCGGCGGCGGGCGAGACCGTGACCGCCGCCGCGCTGGAGGCCATCGCCTGCTTCCTGGCGGACCGCGCCAACCGCGAGGCGACCTTCACCTACGAGCGGGTGACGGGGCTGGTGGAGCGCAACTTCGTGCTGCGCCTGAGCAGCCCGGTGGGCCCCACCGGCGCCTTCCACGACCCGCGGAGCGACGCGCCGCGCCCGGCGGACGCGCCGCCGGTGCAGGGGGCGGTGTTCCCGATGATCCCCGAGGTGCGCATGGCGCCCCAGGGGCATCCGGCCGTGGACTTCTGGAGGCACGCCTGCGCCGACGCCGGCTACCGGGCCTTCCTGGCCGCCTACTACGACCAGCTGACGCCCGGCCCGCCGGCCGGCGTCCCCCGCGACCCCTTCGAGCGCGACCCCTGCCCCCGGCCCGGCTCCGCCGGTCCCACCGGCCTCGCCTCCGCCGGCCCGCTCCGCTCCACGCCGCTCCCGGAGGGGTGCACGGACGGCCGCGAGCCGCTGAGCGCGACGCTCTTCGCCGACTACTTCGCCATGCTGGCGCAGCAGGCGGTGCAGGCCGCCGCCGACCTCATGGCCGCGTACCCGTACGAGCCTACCGGCGAGGAGACGCTGTGGGACGTGGTGCGGGCGTTCGGCGGGGTGCGGGTGGAGTACGCCGTCCGCCCGGGCGACACGCCGGGGACGGTGGCCGCCCGCTTCGGCGTCCCCGTGGCCGAGGTGCGCCGCCACAACCCGTGGCTGGCGGACGCGCCGCACGCGGAGCGCCTGCCGCACGGCTCGGTGCTGGCGCTGGAGGCGGGGCCCACCGTGGCGCGGACCGCCGCGGCCAACGCGGACTACCCGCTGCGGCCGGGCGCGAAGCTCACCGTGCGCCACGTGCGCTACGCGGTGCAGGCGAAGGACACGCTTGCCTCCGTGGCGCACGCGTTCGCGCTGGCCGGCCCGCAGGCGCTGGTGCTCGGCGAGGCGGCGGTCAACGCCGCGAACCCCGGGCTGCTGCGCGCGGGGGCGGAGCTCCCCGTGCCCCCCGCGGACTACGCGGTGGACGCGGACGACCTGGGGGCGCCTGACGGGGCGCTGGACCGCATCGCCGCCGGCCACTTCGTCCGCGCCGGGCTGCGGGCGGGCGGGGCGGAGGTGGAGGCGCGCCTCGCGTGGTACGCGTCGGCCATCGGCCGGCTGAGCGGCGGGGCGTTCCGCGGCGCCGTCCACCTCCCCGTCGCCGAGCTTGCGGGCGACCCGCCGCAGCTGCGCGACACGGGGCGCACCTTCGAGTACGTGGTGCGCGCCACGGACACCGTGGCCGGCGTGGCGGCCATGCTGGAGCTGCTGCAGCTCTCGCCCGCGGACCCGGCCTGGACCGGGTACCGCGGCCGGGTGACGGTGTCGCCCGCGGGCCCGCTCCAGCCCGGCAGCACCGTGCACCTTCCCGCGCTGGGGTACCGGCTGCGCGCCGGCGACACCCTCGCGGGGCTGGCGCGCACCTTCCTGGCGCCCCGGGCGGAGACGGCGCCCTCCGGCGCCGTGGAGGCGCTGGCGCGATCGGCCGGCTCCGGCGAGCTGCTGGCGCCGCGCGCGGTGCTGGCCCTCCCGGAGGTCCGCTACCCGGTGCTGGAGGGAGACACGCTGGGCTCCGTGGCCGCGCGCTTCGACCAGACGGTGGAGGAGCTGGCGCAGACCGCGGAGGACGACCCCGGCATCCTGGCGCCCGGCAACGCCGCGCGCCGCATGGCGGTCCCCGACGTGGCCGCGCGCCCGGTGGACGAGCTGGTGCGCGACCTGGCCCGCTTCGGCCGGTTCAACGCCCTCTCCACCACGCTGTCGCGCTTCCTCATGAACGGGATGCGGGCGCCGGTCCCGCCCGCCGACGGCCCCGTGCCGCCGGACGCGCCGCTCTGGGGGCTGTACGACGTGGCCGGCCAGCAGTTCCCCGCCCCCGGGCCGTCCGCCCCCACCGGGCCGTACGAGATCGACTTCAGCAAGGCGCCGGGGGCCACCGCGCCCTGGTTCTGCTTCGACCCGCCGCCGGGGGGGCGCGCGGCGGCCGCCGGGGAGTGCGCCGACTCGCTCAGGGTCACGCTCCCGGAGGACTTCTTCCAGCGGCACCGCCCGGCGGCGGAGCTGGAACCGCTGCTGGCCACCGGCCCCGCGCCCATGCGGCTGTACGACCTGGTGGCGCCCCGGCACGCGCTGGAGCAGGTGCTCCCCTGGCAGCCGGCGTCGCGGGTCCCGCTCCCGGGCCCCAGCGGGCCCACCGGCCCCAGCGGCCAGGTGTCCGGCGCGGCGGGCGCCCCCTCGCTCTGGGTGTTCCCGCAGACGCTGCTGCGCGACCTGGCCGCCGGGCCCACCGGGGTCACGGCAGGGACGCGGCCATACGAGCTGCTGGCCGCGCGCGACGCGGGGGGCGGGGCGACCACCGAGACGCCGCTGGGCGCCTACGCCTGGGCCACGGCGGTGCCGCTGCGCGTCGTCCGCGCGCTGGACGAGCGGGGCGCCTTCGTGCCCGGCACCTACGAGCTGGCGGGGGCGGACCCGGACGGGCGCGACCGGCTGCTCAAGGCGTGGCGGTACCTGGACGCCTCGCCCGGGCACGACGACCGGCTCTACCTGCTGTACCGCCCCGGCGGCGCCGACGCCAACCGGAGCGGCCTGGTGTCCGACCTGCTCTCGGCGGGGCGCACCCTGCTGCTGAAGACCAACCTGAGCACCGAGACGCACAGCGGCGCGCGGCTCCTGGCCGGGGCCCCCGGGGAGTTCCACGCGCCGCTCGCCTCGCCGGGCGACTTCCTGCGCTACGCGTGGGAGGCCAGCATCACCGGGACGGGCGGCTTCCTGCTGGCCTACGCCGCCACCGACGGCGCCGCGCTCCCCGACGAGCTGTTCGCGGCCGACGGGAGCGCCACGCTGTGGGCCGTGCTCCTGCTGGACCGCCAGAGCCGCCCCGGCGCCCCGGAGCGGGCGCTGTACCCGTTCAACAACTGCGCGGTGCTGGCGGAGAACCTGGACGCCTCGGCGGTGCGCGTGGTGGCGCGGCTGCGCGACCCCCTGCCGGACCAGCGGGTGCGGGTGGCGGCGGTGCCGCCGGGGGTGGTGGGCTTCGGGCTGGCGCGCCACAACCCGCACGGCGCCAGCGGCCCCACGGGGCTCACCCAGCGGCTGCACAGCCTGGTGGGCTACCGGGTGCGGGCCGGAGACGACTTCGCGGAGAGCCACGAGGGGCTCCCGGTGGGACCGCTGGACCGAGAGCCGGCGTGGATGGGGCTGCCGCCGAAGGGCCCCACCGCGCACGCGTACTGGGCCTACGAGCAGGTGATCCCCATCGCGCGCTTCGGCGCGGTGAACGACTGCCCCGCCTCGCCCGCCCTCCCCCCCGCCGCGGACAACCCGTACCGCGGCGTCACCGGCCCCTCGGAGGGGAGCTCCCGGCCGCTCGGCGCGGCGCGGGTGGGGCTGGCGTACCACGACGTCTACGGCAACGAGACGCGCGCCACGCGGCCGCTCCCGGACGTGGAGCTCCCCGTCGGCTACACCGACGACCTGGTGGGCGTGGCCGCGTGGCCCGGCGCGGCCTTCGACTACCGCTTCGCGCCGGGGCCCACGGGCGGCATCCAGCTGGACACGCGCCTCTCCCTGCAGGTGGAGCGCTACCTCCCCGGCCAGGGCACCGGGTACGAGGCCGCCGTCCGCGCCGCCAGCGCCGACGCGGAGCGCTACGGCCAGCTGTTCTACCAGGTGCAGCAGCGCGACGTGGAGTTCGCGCTGGCGAGCAGCCTGGGCACGCCGCGCGTGGCGGAAGCGGGCGAGCTCAAGGCGCCGCTCTCGGCCTTCGTCACCCGGGCGCGGGTGTTCGCCGCCGCGGCGAGCACGCTGCGCCAGGCCGCGCACCGCACCCCCGGCGGGGAGACGCTGGCCGCGCTCGCCGCGTCGCTGGCGGTGCCCCCGGGCGAGCTGCTGGCCGCCAACCGCGACGCGGACGCCGCCGCGCTCTTCCCGGCCACCTGGGTGCGCCCGCACCTGGTGCCTGCCCCGGCCATGAACACGCTGGACGCTCTCGCCCGCGACGTCGGGGCGCGGCGCACGGGCTGGGTCCCCGGCCGCGACCCCTGCGCCGGAGTGAGCGGGGGCGACGACGCGTGCGCGGAGCGGCCGCCCGCGCTCCGCCTGGTGCTCCCGGGCGAGGAGGCGCGCTCCTTCCGCGCGGCGCCGCGCGTGGCCGCGGGGGAGCCGGACCCGGAGGCGGTGGCGCACGACAACTCCGCGCAGCCGCTCACCCCGGGCACGGTGCTGCGGACCCGGACCCTCACCAGCCCGCCGCTGGACTTCGCCCACGTCCCCGACTCGCTGGACGGCGTCGCGCAGTGGCTCGGGTGCGCCGCCTACGCCGAGGTGCCGGACCCCGCGAAGCCCGACGGCCCCCCGCTGGGCGTGGGCCTGCTGGTGGAGAACTGGAAGGCGGAGGGGATCGTGGCCGACGGCGTGTCGGTCAGCGTGGGCGGCGCCACGCACGTCACCCGGGACGACACCTTCGCCCGCGTCTACGACGCGCTGGCGGCGCAGCTCGGCACGCGGGGGCTCCCCCGCGGCGACTTCGCCGGGGCGGTCCGCGCCCTCCCGGGGATGCTGGTGGCGGGGAAGACGCTGGCGTACGCCACCCTGGTGGTGCCGCAGCCGGCGCCGTCGCCGCTCCCAGGGCCGGCGGCGCCCACCTTCGCCCTGCGCGACGTCCCGGAGGCGGCCGGGACCACGGGCGAGCTGGCCGGGTGGAACCGCGCCACGCCGGGCTTCTTCGCCACGGGCGCGCCGCTCCTGCTGGGCTTCGACTGCTGCAAGGCCGGCGAGCACGACACGCTCGGCACGCTGGCCGACGACGCGCGCATCACCCCCGAGCAGCTGGCCGCCTTCAACCTGGGGGTGGAGCTGGGCGCCGGGGTGGAGCTGGCCGTCCCCGGGCTGGTCCGCCTCTCCGACCCCGACGCCGTGTGGGCCGCCTACGCGCCGAGGGCGGAGGACTCGCTGGCCTCCATCGCCGCGGCGCTCGGCGTCGGGGTGCGGGAGCTGGCCGACGCCAACCGGCAGCTCCCGGGGGTGTTCGCGCCCGGGGCGGCCGTCCGCGCGGGCGGCGCCGAGCGGTGGACCGGGGCGATGGACTCGCTGGAGTCCATGTGGCAGAAGTTCGGCGGCCCGGACTGGGGCGAGTTCGGGGCGTTCGCCGAGGCGCTCGGGGACCAGTCGGGGATCTACTCCCGCTCCGGCGCCTGGGTGGGCCCGCTGCCGCGCGTGCCGGACGAGGGCGGCGCGTCGCCCGCGCTGGAGGCGGTGGCGGCGCGGCTGAACGTGGAGCCCGCGACGCTGCTCCTGGCCAACCGCGCCCTGCGGGGGCTGCTGCGCGAGGGCGCCACGGTGCTGGGCCCCGACGCGCCGGGCGGCGAACAGACCTCGGCGGAGGTCGGGCCGTTCGACACGGTGGAGACGGTGCGCCGCCGCCTGCGCGAGCAGCTGGGGCCCGACGCGCCCCTGCCCACGTACGAGAAGCTCGCCGAGCTGAACCGCGGCAGCCCCGGGCTGCTGACCGTGGGCGCGCGCCTGCTCCTGCCGCCTGACCCCACGACGGTCGCGCTGCCGTTCGACGCCCGCATCCCGGCGGGGGCGGGGGAGGACTCGGTGGTCTTCCCCGTGCACGTGACGGTGGCCGTGACGCGGGCGCCCGGGCTGGTGCACCCGGACTTCCGGGACGCCGAGGCCGTGCGCCGCGCGGAGAGCCGCCTGGCGCCGCGCGTCTCCGGCGGCGCGGACGCGGGGCTCTCGCTGGCCGCCTTCGCGCAGAGCTTCGAGGCGGCGTTCGAGCACCCGCACCGCCTCAAGTGCGCCGTGGCCGCGGGCGCGGAGGGGAAGTCCGGCGCCGCCGGGGAGGTGTGGGCCGTCAACTTCGGCCCGGCGGGGATCCGGCGGATGGAGGTGGACGCGTCGCGGCCCCGCTTCTACGCGCTGCGCCCCCTCTCCACCGAGACGGTGGGCGGCGAGGTGCAGGTGCCCGTCTACACCAGCGGCCACGGCCTGTGCGGCAGCGCGCTGAAGCGCTTCGAGGGGGTGGACCTGGACGTGTGGATGCGGCAGCTGCTGGAGGCGGTGGACCTGTACCTCACCCCGCCGTACGCCGCCCCTTCGTTCCGGATGGGCCTCACCGGCGCGGCCGCGCCGG
>DATABU010000594.1:0-2291 GCA_036259415.1 Longimicrobiaceae bacterium | reverse complement strand
CCCCACCCGGCCACCACTCCCCCGACTCTTTCCTCCGACCAGCCCCACTCCCTCCCTGTCCGCTCCCAGCCGCAGTTCTCCCCCTCTCCCCCTTGCGGGGAGAGGGGGCCGGGGGGTGAGGGGGTCTGCCCCGGCCGGGCGCCCGCGTGAGGGATGCGAGCGCCAAGCGGCGAGACCCCGCGGGGTAGTTTCCGCGGGGTCTCGCCTCCGTCAGCGGGCGTAGTGTGCCCGCCTACGGAGCCGCAGCCCGACCCGAGCGCCAGCGAGGGGCACGCCCAACCCTAGCTGTCGCACTCCACATCAGTAGCCGGTGAAGAGCATCAGGTTCGGCGTCCCGTACCGCTGGCTGGACCGGTGCAGCGAGATCGCGTTCGGGGTCGCGCCGGACTTGACGGCGCTCATCACCTGCGCCGGCGTCGCCGTGGGGTTCAGGCTCAGGTACTGGGCCGCCACGCCGGCCACGTGCGGCGAAGCCATGGAGGTGCCGCTCTTGGTCACCAGCATGTCGTCCCCGGCGAAGTCCGAGGACATGATGGTGGAGCCGGGCGCCAGGATGTCGACGCAGGTGCCGTAGTTGGAGAAGGACGACTCGGCGTCGCTGCTGGTGGTGGAGCCCACGGTCAGGGCGTTGGGCGCCCCCGCCGGAGCCTCGGTGCACGCGTCCAGCGGCCGCCCCACGAAGTTGCCGTTCCCGGCGGCCACGGCGTAGACCACCCCGGCCGCCACCGAGCGCTCCACCGCGTCGCGCATGGACTGCACGTTGCCGTAGCCCAGGCTCATGTTCACGACGGCCGGGCGCAGGCCGTTGGCCGTGATCCAGTCCACCGCGGCGATGGCCATGGAGACGTTCCCCGCCCCGGCGCAGTCCAGGACCCGGGCGGCCCAGATGGTCGCGGCCTTGGCCACGCCCGAGTAGGTCCCCGCCGCGGTCCCCGCCACGTGCGTCCCGTGGCCGTGGCAGTCGCCGCCGTTGCCCTGCCCGTCGCCGCGGAAGTCGCCGTTGGCCCCGTTGGGCACGTACTGCGCGCGGCCGCCGAAGTCCAGGTGCGAGAGCCGGATGCCCGTGTCGATGATGTACACGTTCACCCCGGCGCCCGTGGCGGTGTAGGTGAAGGCGTTGCTCAGCGGGAGCGACCGCTGGTCCACCCGGTCGAGCCCCCAGGAGTACGGGCTGCTCTGCGTGGTGAAGAGCCGCGCGGGCGCGTCCGGCTCCACGTAGTCGACGGCGGGGTTGTTCCGCAGGGCGGTGAGCTGGCCCGCGCTCAGCGTCCCGGCGAATCCGTTCAGCGCCGCCGTGTAGACGAAGCGGGGGTCGATGCCGAGCACGGCGGCCACCGAGCGGGGGTTGGCGCCCTCCTTCAGCACGACGACGTAGTCTCCGGCGACCGGGGCGGACGAGGCGGCGGGTCCTTCCACCGCGGTGGGGACGGAGGGTCCGTCCGCGCACGCGGCGAGGGCGAGGGGGAGGAGCACGGCGAGGGTGCGCTTCATGGGGTCTCCTGGCTATGGAGGATGGCGGGGTGCTTCACCCCGGGACGCGGACGGCGGCCGGCGCGTCGCCGGCCCGACCGGCGCCTCTTCAGGCACTTCCCGGGCCCCGGATCGGCTTCCATTCAAGTCGTTCGTAAACCATGTGTTTACGGTTTTCCTCCCTGTTCTGCCCCCTTTGCCCGTGCACAGGTACACGCCGGGCGTCTGCACCAGAATGGTGCACTCCGGCACCGGGAACCCGGCCGTACGGGTCGTGATCGCCCTGAACGGTTCACCCCTCCTATGTGCGTTTCGCCCCGAATCCGTTGGCGCTCCGGTTCTTCCCCCCGACCTTGACGGGGCGGCGCCTCCCGCGCCCTTCCCGCCGTCCACCTCGCGCCACGAGCTGCCCGACCGGATGAAGCTCCGTCTGCTCCGCGACCTGTTCCGCCTGGACGCCCCGCCCGCGGTGGTGTACGACGCGCTGCTGCGGCCGCCCGCGCCCTGGGGGCTGGCCCGCCGGACGCTGCGGATCTACCCGCGGCCGGGCGGGCCGGTGCAGGTGGACGGCGGCGACTTCTCCGGGTGGAACCTGGTGCTGGAGCCCGGGGCGAGGATCGTCCAGGCGTGGACCGCCCGGGGGTGGCCGCAGGACCACTACTCCATCGCGCGCTTCGACCTGGTCTCGGCCGTACGGGGGACCAACCTGGTGTTCTCGCACTACGGGGTGCCGGCGGACGAGTGCGACCGCGTGCGGACGATGTGGAGCGAGCTGTACTGGGAGCCCCTGCGCGGCGCCTTCGACGGTTCCGCCCGGTAGG
>DATABU010000593.1:0-5713 GCA_036259415.1 Longimicrobiaceae bacterium | reverse complement strand
GCTCCGTAGGGCACGATGAAACCGTGCCCAACGGAGGCGAGCCCCGCGGAAACAGCCCCGCGGGTCTCGCCGCTTCGCGCTCGCATCCCTCACGCGGGCGCACTGTTTCGTGTCGGTCCACCCACGCTGGGGGATGCTCGGGCGCCCGCGTGAGGGATGCGAGCGCGAAGCGGCGAGACCCGCGGGGCTGTTTCCGCGGGGCTCGCCTCCGTTGGGCACGGTTTCATCGTGCCCTACGGAGCCGCAGCCCGACCCGAGCGCCAGCGAGGGGCACGCCCAGAACCCCGCGTTCACCCCCGCTCGTCCTCCGCCCTCTCCTCGCGGATCTCCGGCAGCGCGTCCGCGGGGATCCACCCCCGCGACGCGGCGTGCTCCGCGGCGGCCACGGTGTCGTCGGCGAGCAGGAGGGTGCTCCCGGCCCGCTCCACCTCCTCCGCGAGCGCCCGCACCGCTGTCACCCGGTCGGCGGCCGGGTGCACGCTGCGGATGTAGACGGCCAGGATGCGCGACGGGTAGTCGTGCACCACGCGGTGGTAGATCTCCGGGTCCTCCTGCCCGCTGTCTCCCAGCAGGACGAACGGGAGGTCCGGGTACAGCTCCAGGATGCGGCGGATGGCCTCCAGCTTGTGGCCGGCGTGCCCGGTGGGGAGCACCTCCCGCTCCGAGATCCCCCAGTCGCGCAGCATCAGCGGGCCCAGCGGGATCTTCCGCAGCGTCAGGAACTCGGTGAGGAGCCCGTACAGGTTCCAGGGCGAGGAGGAGACGTAGAAGACCGGGTTGAAGTCCACTCGCCCGGCCCCGTGCTGGAGCGCGCGGTAGAAGGCGGCCACCCCGGGGAAGGGGGAGCGGGTGCGGGCGTTCCCCAGGAACACCGTGCGCGCCATGCGCAGCGGGCTGGTGGCGCCGGTGCGGACCACCGTGTCGTCGATGTCGCTGATGACGCCCAGGCGGCTCTCCGGCGGCGGGACCAGCACCAGCCCCGTGGCGCGCACCGGCCCCCCGCCGCGCGCCTCCCGCCCGGGGAGCTCCAGCGCCACCTCGTGCCAGAGCGCGCCCGCGCCGAGCGGCGCGGCCGGCTCCATCCACAGCTCGAAGTACCCCTCCTCGTTGGTCGTCGCCTCCCACTCCTGCTCGCCCAGGCGCGCCACCACCCGCGCGCCCGGCACCTCGTCGCTCTCGAAGCGCTGGATCATGTTGGCCAGGTTCAGCAGCGCGTGGTCGCTCTCCCCGGCCTCGGGGGTGGTGGCGCCGCGGAGCACCCGCCCCTTCAGGTACAGGCGCTCCGGCCTCCCGTACCCCCGGTAGGCTTCGATGCGCACGTCGTCGCGGTCGGCGGGGAACGCCTCCGCGACGCGGGCGCGGGCGCGGTCCACGTGCTTCTCCAGCCGGTGGGCGACCTCGCCCAGGGTGCGTTTCCAGCGGTCCATGCGTGCTCCTCCCGGTTCAGGACGGTGGGAAGATAGGCCGACTGCGACGGTCGGGCCACGGCGCAGTCACGGGGCTGGCCCGCACCGGGGGCGAGGTCCATATTGTGTGCTCCCGCTCCACGCCCCGTCTTCCCCTCCCCGTACGGAACGCTTCCATGAACGGTGTCGATCCCGCCGCCCCGGCGCGGCCGGGCCCCCTCGCCCGCCTGGGGCTGCGCACCCGCGAGCACCGCGCCTGGGCCATGTACGACTGGGCGGCCTCGGCCTTCCAGACCACCATTATGGTGGCGGTCTTCCCCATCTACTTCATCAAGGTGGCCGGCGCGGGCGATGCCATCGGCGCCAGCCAGCTGTGGGGGTACGCCAACAGCGCTGCCATCGCCATCGTGGCGCTCCTCTCCCCGGTGCTGGGCGCGATCGCCGACTTCTCCGCCGCCAAGAAGCGCTTCCTGGGGACCTTCACCGGGCTGGGCGTGGCCGCGGTGGCGGGGATGTTCTTCATCCACCAGGGCGACCTGCGCCTGGCCGCGCTCCTGTACCTGGCGGCCTCCATCTCGGCGTCCGGGAGCTACGTCTTCTACGAGTCGCTCCTCCCCCACATCGCCCGCGAGGAGGAGGTGGACCGGGTCTCCACGGCGGGGTATGCGCTCGGCTACGTGGGCGGGGGGATCCTGCTGGCGCTGAACCTGGCGTGGATCCAGATGCCGGAGCTGTTCGGGATCCCCGCGGGCACGCTCCCGGCGCGCCTCTCCTTCGTCTCGGTGGCCGTCTGGTGGGCGCTCTTCTCGCTGCCCGTGCTGCGCCGGGTGCCGGAGCCGCCCCGGGTGGTGGAGCCCGACGAGAGCCCCGCGCAGGGCGCCGCGCGCGCGGCCTTCTCGCGGCTGGCGGAGACATTCCGCGAGCTGCGCGGCTACCGCAACGCCTTCCTCTTCCTGCTGGCCTTCCTGCTCTACAACGACGGCATCGCCACCATCCAGAAGATGGCCGCGCCCTACGCCACGGAGCTGGGCATCGCCGAGGGGGTGGTGATCGGCTCCATCCTGGTGGTGCAGTTCGTGGGGATCCCCTTCGCCTTCCTCTTCGGGGCGCTCGCCGGGCGGCTGGGGACCAAGCGCGCCATCTTCCTGGGGCTGGCCGTGTACGTCGCCATCAGCATCTTCGGCTACTTCGTCAGCTCCGGCACGGAGTTCCTGGTCCTGGCGCTGATGGTGGGGATGGTGCAGGGCGGGACCCAGGCGCTCAGCCGCTCGCTCTTCGCCACGCTGATCCCGCCGCACAAGTCGGGGGAGTTCTTCGGCTTCTTCAGCGTCTTCTCCAAGTTCGCCGGGATCTTCGGCCCGCTGCTCTTCGCCGCCATCATCGGGGAGTTCGGCTCCAGCCGCTACGGCATCCTCTCCGTGATCGCCTTCTTCCTGGCGGGAGGGGCGCTGCTCACGTTCGTGGACGTGGACGAGGGGCAGCGGGTGGCCCGCGAGGCGGAGGCGGCGGCGCGGGCGGTGGACCGGAAGCCTACCCTGGCCGGAGTGTAGGCGAGCCCCGCGTCGCATCCCGCACCGGGGCGGGGCGGAGTACTGCACCATTCCGGTGCGGCAGGGGTTGGCGCGCAGGTGCCGCGCGCCTCGTATCCGGTTGCCGGACAGGCGGTTGCATTTCGCGAGCGGGCCGCCGGGAGCGGGAATGGGCCGTGCATGGGGCGACGGCGAGTCCCACCCCCTTTCCCCCTCCCGGAGGCGAGCATGACCCGCACGAGCATCGCACGTCGCATACTGCTGTCTGGAGTCGTAATCTTCGCGGCCGCCTGCCAGGACGGCACCGGCGTCGTCGCGCCCGAGTCCGCCGCCGCGGCGCGCGCCGGACAGGGCCACACGCAGCAGGACCTCGCCGCCTGGTTCGAGCGGGCATCGCCCGCGGCGCTCGCGGTCGGCGGAGCCGTCTTCGCGGACCACGACGAGGCCAACGGGCGGCTCCTCTTCGGGGTGGAGCACGCGGGCGCGGCCCGCGGGGTGCAGACCGCCCTGGCGGCGCAGGGCATCCCGGCCAGCGCGTACGCCGTGGAGGTGGTCCCGCCGATCCGGAGGATGGTCACGCTGCGCGACGTGTTCCGTCCCACGCAGGCCGGCACCCAGATCCACTACAGCAACTACGTCTGCACGATCGGCTTCAACGTGGACCACTCCGGCGGCCGCTCGTTCATCACCAACTCGCACTGCACCGCGAGGCAGGGCGGCACCGAGTCCACGCAGTACTTCCAGTCCGCCTCCAACGTCGACCCGACGGTGATCGCGGTCGAGGCCGCCGACCCGGCCTACGGCAGCATCGCCGGGTGCCCGAAGAGCCGCAAGTGCCGGCGCAGCGACTCCTCCCGCGCGCTGTACAGCGCCTCGGTCCTCTCCAGCCGGGGTATCATCGCGCGGACCGACGGCGTCAACACAAACAGCCTGAACGTCGCCGGCACCTTCGCCATCACCGCGCAGGACGACCAGACCACGAACTTCGGGATCGGGACCGTGGTCAACAAGGTCGGCCGCACCACCGGGTGGACGCGGGGCGGCGTCACCAACACCTGCGTGAACACCAACGTCTCCGGGAGCAACATCACCCTGCTCTGCCAGACCTTCGTGTCGGCGGGGGTCGCGGGCGGCGACAGCGGCTCGCCGGTGTTCGTCGACACGGGGGCCAACACCGCGCGGCTGGTGGGGATCCTGTGGGGCGGCAGCTCCGACAACCGCACCTTCGTCTTCAGCCCGCTCCGCAACATCGAGCAGGAGCTGGGCGACGTGAACGCGGTGCTCTGACGTCGGGTCCGGTCGAACGGCGTTGAACTGCAACGGCTGGGGTGGGCGTGCCCCTCGCTGACACTCGGGTCGGGCTGCGCGCTGCGTAGGGCTGCAAACGACGCAGCCCAACGCAGCCGAGCCCCGCGGTTCGATTCACGCCGCGGATGCGAAGGCGCCCCGGAGCTGGAAGTCCAGCTCAGGGGCGCCTTCGCCGTTCGGGGTCGCCGGCCGTCCCCGCCCGCGGCAGGGCGGAGGACTACGTCTCCGCGAGTTCGCTCCGCAGCGCCCCCAGCCGTCCGGCGATCCCGCGCTGGCGGGCCCGCAGCTCGGGGAGCAGGTCGCCGCGGCGGCGGCGCAGCAGCAGGTAGCGGCGCGCGTCCTCCAGCGCCCCGTCCCAGCGGTTGCGGACGGCCACGGTGAGCAGCCCCAGCGGGGGGAGGAGGAGGAGCGCGGCCATCCCCCACCACCAGCCGAGCGCCAGGCCGGCGGCGCCCGCGAGGAGCAGCGTCCAGGCGAGGTGGGCCACCGCCCCCACCAGCAGTTTGAAGGTGGCGCGCACGTCCTGCTCCTTGCGCGCGCGCTCCTCCAGCACGCCCGTGAGCCGGTAGGGGAGGTGGTAGACCGCGGCGCCGGCCGCGGCCAGCGGGACCCCCAGCAGGAAGAAGGCGAGGCGGCGGGCCAGCCACCCCGCCGCGGTCCCGACCCGCAGGTCGCGGTGCAGGTCGGCGGGGCGCAGGCCCAGCGCTCGCAGCACCCGCGCGTGGCGCGCCACCTCCCGCGCCAGGTCGCGCCAGGCCGCGTGGTCGTCGCGGCGCACGCGCGCCAGGATCACCGCGGCCTCGGCCTGGCGCTCCACCCGCTCCAAGGGGTCGCCCGCCAGCCCGTGCTCGGCGGCGAACACCTCCTCGGCCGTCTCCACCAGCGGCGCGTCCTCCCATCGCTCCACGTTGACCGTCACGTCGCGGAGCGCCTCGTCGATGCGGCGGGTCAGCTCGCGCACCGCCGCCTGGTCCTCCGGGCCGGCCCCGGCCAGGTCGTCCCACGGCACCGGGTCGCCCACCACGGCCAGCGCCTCGGAGCGGAAGCGCTCCTTGCGCCGGAACACCAGCCCCACCGGCACGACCGGGAAGCTCCCGCCCGCGAGCCGCGCGGCGCCCAGCGCGATCCGCGCGGCCCCGGTCTTCAGCGGCGCCAGAGAGGGCGCGGTGTGGCTCAGCCCCTCCGGGAAGATCCCCAACGCGTCGCCGCCGGCCAGCGCCGCGTGCGCCGCCCGGAAGGTGTCCTCGTTGGCCGTCATCCGGGCGGGGTCGTCCTGCTGGCGGTACACGGGGATGGCGCCGGCGCCGCGCACCAGCCACCCCACGGCGGGGTCGTCGGAGAGCGGCGCCTTGGCCAGGAAGCGCACCGGCCGCCCCGCCACCGCCACGACCATGGCCGGGTCCAGCAGCGAGTTGGGGTGGTTGGCGACCAGGAGCGCGGGGCCCCCCGCCGGCACGCGCTCGCCGCCGG
>DATABU010000592.1:0-2741 GCA_036259415.1 Longimicrobiaceae bacterium | reverse complement strand
GCCGCCGCCCCGGCCGAGGGCGGTCCCGTGACCCCGCCGCGCCTGCCGTCCGGCGCGCGCCCCGGGGCCGCACCGGGCGCGTTCCGTCCCCTTGCGGGAGTTCCGACGTGAGTGTGAAAGCCATGCGCGCGGGCGTGAACCTGCGCGTGCGCCGCCTGCTCGCGCTGCGCTACCGGCGGCGCGCGGCGGCGGCGTGGGGGTGGTCCGAAGACCAGTACGCCGCGTACCAGCGCCAGGCGTTCGAGCGCATCTACCGCTTCGCGCGCGCGCGGGTGCCGTACTACGGCGCGTACCCGGAGCTCGCCGCGGGCACGGAGCTGTCGTCGGCGCTCCGGGCGCTTCCGCTGCTGCCCAAGGCCACCGTGCGGGAGCGCAACCGGGAGTTCTGGGCCACGCCCCCCCTGCCGCTCACCCAGCACCACACCACCAGCGGAACCAGCGGCACCCCGCTGGTCCTCGCGGCCACCATGTGGGAGAAGGCGTTCTTCCAGGCCATCCGCGAGGAGTGGTTCCATCGCGCCGCAGGCGCGCGCGCCCCCCGCACGCTGTTCCTGTCGGGGTTCATGACCCCCGGGCCGGAGGGGGGCGAGCTCGCCTGGACGGATCCCCTGAGCGGCGACACCTATCTCTCCATCTACTCGCTCAACGAGCGCAACCGGCCGCGGGTGCTGGAGATTCTGGACCGGGTGCGGCCGGGGCTGGTGTACGGGTACGCCTCGGCCGTGCGCGAGCTGGCGGTGCTGCTGGGCGAGCGCCCCGCCTCCATGCGGGGCGCCCGCGCGGCCGTGGTCACCTCCGAGGTGCTGCAGCCGCACTGGAGGGAGGTCATCGAGCGCAACCTCTGCGACCGGGTGCTGGACTTCTACTCCTCCCAGGAGGGGTGCCACGCGGCCATGGAGTGCCCGGCGGGACGACTGCACGTGCACCCCATGATGGGCGTGGTGGAGGTCCTGGACGACGACGGAGCCCCCGCCGCGCCGGGCGAGATCGGGCGGGTGGTGGTGACGGGGCTGCTGCGGCGCAGCATGCCGCTCATCCGCTACGAGCTGGGAGACTCGGCGGCCGCCCCCGACCCGGGAGCGCGCTGTGAGTGCGGGCTGGGGTGGCCCCTGGTCGGCGCCGTGGACGGGCGCTCGGAGGACCTGGTGGTCACGCGCGACGGGAGCCGCGTGGGGTACCTGTGCTTTCACGCCACCAAGAACCTCTCCGGCATCCGCGAGGCGCAGATCGTTCAGCGCGGGTTCGAGGACTTCGTCTGCAACCTGGTGCTGGCGGGCGACTTCGCCGGGGACCGGGCGGGGCTGGAACGCCGGATCCAGGAGCAGATGGTCCTCCGCCTTCAGCACCCCGTAACGGTGGACTTCCGCTACCTGGAGCAGATCCCCCGCGGCGGGCGCGGAAAGTTCAAGGCCGTGGTGGTCGATTTCGACCAGGGCTCCCCGCCTCGCCAGGCGCGTGGTCCGGCCCCCCTCCTCCAATGACAGCCGGGTTCGATACGATGACGGTCCAGGCCTCCGCGGCGGCCGCGGCCGCGCCGCTGCACGTCCTGTTCTTTACGGCCTCGCTGGGCGGCGGCGGCGCGGAGAAGCACCTGGTGCGGGTGGCCAACGCCCTCGATCCGGCGCGCTTCCGGGTGTCGGTCGCGGTCGCCAGGGGCGGAGGCGCGTACGAGCGCGAGCTGGAGCCGCACGTGCGCTTTCACCCGCTGGGCGTGCGCCGCATGACGCAGGCGCTCGGTCCGCTGCGGCGGCTGATGTCGTCGGCGCGGCCCGACGTGGTCTGCTCGTTTCTGGACCACGCCAACTGCGTTGCAGTGGCCGCCGCCCGCACGCTCCGCGACCCGCCGGCGGTGGTGCTGGGGGTGCAGGCGGCGCTGTCGCACAGCCTGCACCCGCGGCGGGGGTGGAAGGTGCGGGTGATCCGGCGGCTGATCCCGCGGCTGTACCGGCGCGCCGACGCCGTCGTCGCGCTCTCGCAGGGGGTGCGGCACGACCTGCTGGCCCTGGAGCCCCGCCTGGACGAGCGCATCCGCGTCATCTACAACGCCGGATACGACGAGGCGTCGCTCCGGGCCGCCGCGGCCCCCCTGCCGCCCGAGGCGCCCGGGGGGGACGGGCCGCTGGTGGTGGCGTGCGGCCGGCTGGCCGAGCAGAAGGGGTTCGAGTTCCTGGTCCGGGCGGTGGCGCGCGTGCGGGCCGACCACCCGGTCCGGCTGTGGATCATCGGCGAGGGCGAGCGGCGGCCGGGCCTGGAGGCCGAAGTGGAGCGCTGCGGCCTGGCCGGCGCGGCATGGATGCCGGGCTTTCAGCCCGACCCGCTGCGCTTCATGCGCGCGGCCGACGTCTTCGTTCTGTCGTCGCTGTGGGAGGGGTTCGGAAACGTGCTGGTGGAGGCCATGGCCACGGGCACGGCCGTGATCGCCACCGACTGCCCGCACGGGCCGTCCGAAATCCTGGCCGAGGCGTCCCAGGGGCTGCTGGTGCCCCCCGGCGACGTGGACGCGCTGGAAGCGGCGCTGCGGCGGCTCCTGGCGGACCCTCCGCTGCGCCGCTCGATGGGCGCGGCGGGGCGCGAGCGCGCCCGCCACTTCGCCGCCCCGGTGGTGGCGGCGGAGTACGGGGCGCTCTTCGAGCGCGTGTCCCGCGGCGCGGCCACCGGCGGCGGGGTGGCGCGGGCACGGCCGCGCAGCGCCGCGTGAGCGCCGGGCTCAACGGCCGCGGCGGGCGCCTGCGGGTCGTCTT
>DATABU010000591.1:0-8673 GCA_036259415.1 Longimicrobiaceae bacterium | reverse complement strand
CGCCGTAGGGCACGAAACAACCGTGCCCAACGGCGCCGAGCCCCGACGGAACGGCTGTCGGGTCTCGGCCCTGCCGGGCGCGCATCCCTCACGCGGGCGCCCGCGCTCCAGCAACGTCCCCGCCGTTCTCCCCTCCCCCTTGCGGGGAGGGGCCGGGGGAGGGGGTCGCCGTCCGCTAGAACACCTTCAGCTCGCCGATGTACTTCCCGGGGTTCTGCTGCACGTCGGCCAGGAAGCGGCGGAGGGTCGCGACGGCGCGCTGCGTCTCCTCGTAGAGCGCGGGGTCCTCGAGCAGGCGGCCGAGCGTGCCCTCGCCCTGCTCGATCTTGGCGGCCGCGCGCTGCAGCGTCGCCATGGCGGCGCGGGCCTCCTCCAGCGTGGGGCCGATCTGCGCGAGCTGCGGCTGGACGCCGGCGATGGTCTGGTTCAGGGTGCCCAGCGTGGTGTCGGCGCGGGCCATCAGGCCCGGGACTCCCTGCCCGGCGGTCTGGAGCTGCTCGCTGAATACCCGCAGGTTCTCGCTGGACGCGCGGGCGTTCGCCAGGACCGCCTGGATGTCGCCCTGGTTGACGGCGGCGCCGAACTCGTTGGCGACCCGCTCTGCGGTGGCGGTCGCGTCGCGCACGTTGGCGGTGGCCTGCAGCACGTTCTGCGAGACGTCGCGGTACGTCCCCGTCTGCTGGTCCACGAAGCCGCCGAGCTGCTCGCTCACCTCCTGCACGTTCTCGATGGTCTCGCGGATCTTGATCGCCGTCTCCTCGGTGAAGGCCAGCTCCACCCGCTCCGAGAGCGTCTCGATGTCCGTGGCGATCCGCGCGGCCACCGCCGTCAGCTCGGTGATGTCCGGGAGCGCCGCCCCCGGGAACACCCCCGGCCGGTTGGAGGTGGCCCACACCAGCTCGGGGTAGCCGTTCTGCGAGACGATCTCCGCCTGCCAGTCGCCGAAGAACGACTCGGCCGAGATCAGCACCCCCGCGTCCTGGGGGAAGGTGACCTCCGGGGTGACCGTCATGGTCACGAAGACGCCGTCGCCGCGCTCCGAGAGCCGGATGCTCTCCACCCGCCCCACGGGCACCCCGCGGTACTTGACCTGGCTCCCCTCGCCTAGGAGCCCCACGCGCTGGAACGTGGCGACGATCTCTCGCTGCTCCGCCCCCCAGGTCCGCCCGGTGAGCCAGTAGCCGCCCACGGCCATGACCAGGAGCCCCAGCACGACCACGATCCCGACGATGACCTCGTTCTTCAGCCTCATTCCCGTCCTCCGGTGCGGGGGGCCGCAGAGCGCACGTGCGCCGCGTCGCCGGTTTCCGCCTGTTCCACCAGCTCGGGCCTGCCCTCCACGAACCCGCGCACGATCGGGTTCTGCGACTCGCGGATCTGGTCCGGCGTCCCCTCCTCCACCACCTCCCCCTCGTACAACATGGCGATGCGGTCGCTGATGCGGTACGCGCTCTCCATGTCGTGGGTGATCACCAGCGAGGTGGTCCCCAGGTCCGACTGCATCTTGCGGATCAGCCGGTCGATGGTGGTGGTGGTCACCGGGTCCAGGCCGCTGGTGGGCTCGTCGTACAGCAGGTAGCGCGGGCGGAAGGCCACCGCGCGGGCCAGGCCGGCGCGCTTCTTCTGCCCCCCCGAGAGCTCCGCCGGGAAGCGGGCCTCGTACCCCGCCAGGTCCACCCGCTCCAGCGAGTCCGCCACCCGCTCGCGGATCTGCGCCTCGGAGAGGCTCCCCTGCTTGCGCAGCCCCATGGCGATGTTGTCCGCGATGGTCATGGAGTCGAAGAGCGCCGCGAACTGGAAGACGTAGCCGATGCTGCGGCGCAGCTCGTAGAGGTCGGCGCGCGGCAGCTTCGGCACTTCCTGGTCGTCCACCCGCACGCTCCCCCGGTCCGGCCGGAGGAGCCCCACCACGTGCTTCAGGATGGTGGACTTCCCCGCCCCCGAGAAGCCGATGATGGAGAGCGTCTCCCCCCGTCCCACCTCGATGGAGATGCCGCGCAGCACCCGCTTGCGCCCGAACGCCTTGTGGACGTCCACCAGCTCGATGCTCATCGCAGCAGCACCCCGGCCCAGACGGCGTCCAGGAGCAGGATGAGCATGCTGCCGACCACCACCGCGCGCGTGGTCGCGATCCCCACGCCCTCGGCGCCACCGGTGGTGGTGAACCCCTGGTAGCACCCGATCAGCGTCACCACCAGCCCGAACGAGGTGGACTTGATCAGCGAGTAGGTGATGTCGAAGGGGACGTAGAAGAGCCGCAGCCCCTTCACGAACTCCTGCGTGGACATGTCCAGCAGGTTGATGGCGGTGATCCACCCCGCCGTGATCCCGATCACGTTGGCGAAGACCACCACCAGCGGGAACATCAGGATCCCCGCGAGCACCCGCGGCACCACCAGGTAGGCCAGCGGGTCGTAGGCCATGGTCTCCAGCGCGTCGATCTGCTCGGAGACGCGCATGGTTCCCAGCTCCGCGGCGATGTTGGCGCCCACCCGCCCGGAGAGCGCGAGCCCCGTGAGGACGGGGCCCAGCTCCAGGATCATGGTCTTCCCCACCAGCGTGCCCACGAAGTACAGCGGCACCGCCCCGGTGAAGGTGTACGACGCCTGCAGGGCCAGCACGATCCCGGTGAACCCGGCGATGAACAGGGCGATGGGGAGGGAGTCCACCCCCAGCCTCCGCATCTGGTTCACCAGGAGCGGACCCCAGGTGCCCAGGATGCCCAGCGCGCGCGCGGACTCCAGGGCGAAGCGCCCGAAGACGCCCAGCCGCTCCAGGACGTGCAGCGTCGATCCGCCGATCAGGGCGAAGGGTCGGGTCCAGTTCATCGGGGGAAGATACCGTGCGCGCCGGGCGCCTGCCAGCAGAGCGGCGCCCCGCCGGCCGTCAGCCTGCAGCGCTGAGGAGGGCCCGCCACTCCGCGGGGGCAAAACGGATGCCGGTGACGAACTCGCCGAACTCGCCGTACAGCGCGCTCGCCTCGTCGTAGCGCATCTCCGTGACGATGCGCTTGAAGTCCAGCGGGTCGCGGGCGAAGAGCGTCACCCCCCACTCCCAGTCGTCCAGCCCCACCGAGCCGGTGATGACCTGGAAGATGCGCCCGGCGAAGCGGCGGCCGGTCATCCCGTGCTCGCGCATCAGCCGGCTCCGCTCCTCCACCGGCAGCGTGTACCAGTTGGCGTCCTTCGCGCGCCGCTTGCTCATGGGGTAGAAGGACACGTAGCGCATCCCCTCCGGCACCTGCGGGTAGAGGCGGGTGCGCACGTGCGGGCTGCGCAGCTCGGCGTCGGCCGCCTCGTCCAGCGCGCGCCGGAACTCCTCCGTGCCGGAGCCGTGCTCTCGTGCCGCCTCGGCAGTGGCGTGGTACAACCCCGCCTCCGTCACCGACAGGTAGTCCCACTCCAGGCGCAGCACCCCGCCCAGCCGCGAGCGGCGGACGCGCAGCTCCACCCCGGCCAGCTCCTCCAGCGAGGGGCGGAAGTGCGCGAAGAGCCAGTCGGCGCCCCCGCCCACCAGCCGGAAGGGTGCGCTCCACCCCTCGGCCGGGGCGGCCAGCTCCTCCCAGAGCGCCTGCGCCTCGTCCGCCAGCTCGGCGCGCTCCGCGGGGTCCAGCGCGCGCAGCGCGCTCCAGTCGGTGGTCCACGCCTGGTGGAGGACGTACCACCCCTCCAGGGTGGCGGGATGCAACTCGGCCATTTTCCGTGCCCGGTGCCGTGGACGGCGGGGCGTCCGCCCCGCCCGAGCGCCGAAGATACGGGCCCGCGGAGGGGGGTGGCAACACCCCTCGGGGCGGGCGGACCCGGCGCGTAAACCGCGGCGCGGAGCGCGCTTCGCGGCGTGGCATCAGGGTTGCAAATGCGTACCTCGCGGAACTGAGCGACGTTCAGCGGAGTACAGGGGACGCCGCAAGTCGTTGCGGACCCGTGACATGTCGCCTAGATTGCCCGGTTCCCCTCACAGCCAGCGAACCCGCACAGGACCGCGTATGAACGCTTCCGCGCTCGAACACCCCACGATCATCCAGGGCGGGATGGGCGTAGGCGTCTCCTCCTGGATGCTCGCCAAGGCGGTCTCCATGCGGGGCCAGCTGGGGGTGGTCTCCGGCACCGCCATGGACACGCTCTTCGTCCGGCGGCTGCAGGACGGCGACCTGGGCGGGCACCTGCGCCGGGCGCTGGAGCACTTCCCCCTCCAGGACGCGGCGCAGGAGATCCTGGACCGCTACTTCCGCGCCGAGGGACGCGCGGAGGGGGAGCCGTACAAGGCCGTCCCCATGTACAGGCAGGTGGTGACGCGGGTGCGGCAGCAGCTCACCATGGCGGCCAACTTCTGCGAGGTCTGGCTCGCCAAGGAGGGGCACGAGGGGCGGGTGGGGATCAACCTCCTCACCAAGGTGCAGATGCCCAACCTGGACTCGCTCTACGGGGCGATGCTCGCCGGGGTGGACTACGTGCTGATGGGCGCGGGCATCCCCAAGGAGATCCCGGGGATCCTGGACCGCTTCGCCGGGCACCTCCCGGCGTCGCTGAAGCTGGACGTGGACGGGGGCGGCGAGCCGGCGGTGATGACCTTCGACCCGCGCGACCACTCCGCGGAGCCGCCGGTGGAGATGAAGCGCCCGTACTTCTTCCCCATCATCGCCTCCAACTCGCTGGCGACCATGATGGCGCGCAAGGCGAGCGGGCGGGTGGACGGCTTCATCATCGAGGCCCCCACCGCCGGCGGGCACAACGCCCCGCCGCGCGGCGAGCAGACCCTGAACGAGCGCGGCGAGCCGCAGTATGGCGAGCGCGACGTGGTGGACCTGGCCAAGATGCGGGAGCTGGGGCTCCCCTTCTGGCTGGCCGGGGGCGCGGGGTCGCCGGAGAAGCTGCAGGAGGCGCTGGACGAGGGCGCGGCGGGGATCCAGGTGGGGACGCTGTTCGCCTACACCGAGGAGTCGGGCTTCCGCGCCGACCTCAAGGAGCACGTGCTCCGGCAGGCGCTGGACGACGAGATCGACGTGCTCACCGACGGGCGCGCCTCGCCCACCGGCTTCCCCTTCAAGGTGGTGCAGCTGGGCGGGACGGTGTCGCAGCAGGACGTGTACGAGGCCCGAGAGCGGGTGTGCGACCTGGGCTACCTGCGCTCCAGCTACCGCATGGCGAACGGGCGCCTGGGCTACCGCTGCCCCGCCGAGCCGGTGGACGCCTACGTGAAGAAGGGCGGCCGCGCCGAGGACACGGTGGGCCGCAAGTGCCTGTGCAACGCCCTGCTGGCGGACGCCGGCCACCCCCAGGTGCGCGAGGACGGCTCGGTGGAGAAGCCGCTCATCACCAGCGGCGACGACCTGAAGCTGATCCGCCGCTTCCTGGGCCAGGGGCGCCTGGCCTACTCCGCCGGGGACGTGCTCGACTACCTGCTCTCCGGGCTGCGGGAGCGGCTGGGCGGCCACGCGGGCGAGGAGGAGCGCTTCGCCGCCGGGGCCGCCGCCGGCTGAACCGCCCGCCGCATGGTGTGTACACAAGGCTCCGGGTTCGCCCGGAGCCTTTCGTCTGCGTAGCTTCCCGGCTCGGCCGCCGCGCTCGCGCACCTTCCCACTTCCGCATCCGCCCATGCAGGCCGAATCCCTGGGGTTCGCCGTCGCCTTCACCGCCGGGGTGCTGAGCTTCCTCTCTCCCTGCGTCCTCCCGCTGGTGCCCAGCTACGCCACCTTCATCACCGGGATGAGCCTGGACGAGCTGCAGGAGGGCTCCGGGCGGCGGCGGCGCACCGTGCTCACGCACGGCGTGCTCTTCATCCTGGGCTTCACCGCGGTGTTCGTGCTGCTGGGGGCCTCGGCCACCTTCCTGGGGGCGCTGCTCTCCTATGCGAGCCGCTGGGTGGAGATCTTCGGGGGGGTGCTGCTGGTGCTCTTCGGCCTGTACCTGCTGGGGCTGCTGCGGCTCCCCGGCGCCTCGCGGGAGTGGCGGGTGCACCTGGCCGACCGCCCGGTGGGGTACCTGGGGACGGTGCTGGTGGGGGTGGCCTTCGGCGCGGGGTGGACGCCCTGCATCGGCCCCATCCTGGGCGGGATCCTGACGCTGGCGGCCACGCGCGGCTCGGTGGCCGAGGGGATGGGGCTGCTGGCGGTGTACTCCGCCGGGCTCGCCGTCCCCTTCCTGGCCGCCACGCTGCTCATCGACCGCTTCCTGGGGGCCTTCCGGCGCTTCCGGCACTTCCTCCCCTGGGTGAGCCGCGCGAGCGGGGCGCTCCTGGTGGGGGTGGGGATCCTGCTGCTGAGCGGGTCGTTCACCTCCATGGCGGCGGCGCTGGCGCGCTGGACGCCGGAGTTCCTGCTGAACCGCCTGTAGCTGCGGCGCTTGCGACCGGGCGCGCGAGCCGCAAGATTCCGCCGCGGCCCGACGCCCGCCGCGCGCACGCCTCCCCCAACCGACGCCGCGATGACCCCGGAGCCGGAGACGATCAGGGTTCTGCTGGTGGACGACCACGCCGTCCTGCGCGCGGGGCTCCGCGCCCTGCTGGAGGCCGAGCCGGGGTTCATCGTGGTGGGGGAGGCCGGCACCGGCGAGGAGGGGGTCGCCCTGGCCGCGGACACGAAGCCGGACGTGGTGGTGATGGACCTCTCCATGCCCGGCCAGGGCGGCCTGGAGGCCACCCGCGCCATCGCCGCGCTGGAGCAGGGGACGCGCGTCCTGGTGCTCACCATGCACGGCGAGGAGGAGCACCTCCTCCCGGTGCTGGAGGCGGGCGGCTCCGGCTACGTGAACAAGCGCAGCGCCGACGAGGAGCTGATCGAGGCCCTCCGCACGGTGGCCCGCGGCGACGTCTTCCTCTACCCGAGCGCCGCCAAGCTGCTGCTGCGCGGCCTGAAGCAGAAGTCCGAGGCCGGCGAGGAGGACCCCGTCGAGCGCCTCACCGACCGCGAGCGCGAGGTGCTCTCGCTCACCGTGGAGGGGTTCAGCTCCAGCGAGATCGGCAAGAAGCTGTTCATCTCCCCCAAGACGGTGGACACCTACCGCGCCCGTATCATGGAGAAGCTGGACCTGCACCACCGCAGCGAGCTGGTCCGCTTCGCCCTGCGCAAGGGCCTGCTGCGGGCCGAGTAGGAGACCGGGGCAGAGGACGGCGCCCCCCTCCCCGCAAGGGGGAGTGGGAGTGGGGAGCACGACGAGCCCGGACGAGGCTGAGCGCCCGCGTGAGGGATGCGAGCGCGAAGCGGCGAGACCCGGGGGCAGTTTCCCGGGGCTCGCCTCCGTTAGCGGGCGTAGTGTGCCCGCTTACGGAGCCGCAGCCCGACCCGAGCGCCAGCGAGGGGCACGCCCACCCCGGCAGTTCAAAGCAGCCGTAGTCGAACCGAGCAAGAGGGATCAACAGCTTGTCGCGTCGTGTCGTCGTCACCGGGATCGGGATGGTCACCCCCCTGGGGAACTCGGCGGAGCAGACCTGGAACGGCGTCGTCGAGGGCCGCTCCGGGATCGGGCCGCTGACCAAGTTCTCGCCGGAGGGCTTCCCGCCGTCGGTCGCCATCGCGGGCGAGGTCAGGGGCTTCGACCCGGAGGGCGTGATCGACCGCAAGGAGGCGCGCCGGATGGACTGGTTCATCCAGTACGCCCTGGTCGCCGCCGACGAGGCGCTCCGCGGCGCCGGGCTGGGAGGGCTGGGGCCCGTGCCGGAGCCGGAGGAGACCGGCGTCATCGTCGGCTCGGGGATGGGCGGGCTGATCTCCATCATGGACACCTCGAAGCTGATGGAGGAGCGCGGCCCCGGGCGGGTGTCGCCGTTCTTCATCCCCGCCAGCATCATCAACCTGGCGGCGGGGCAGGTGTCCATGCGCACCCGCGCCATGGGGCCGAGCTACGCGCCCGTGTCGGCGTGCGCCACCAGCAACCACGCCATCGGCGAGGCGTTCCACGCCATCCAGCGCGGCGACGCGAACATGATGATCGCGGGGGGGACGGAGGCGTGCGTCACGCCCATCTCCTTCGCGGGCTTCGCGGCGGCGCGCGCGCTCGCCACCGACTACGACTCGCCGGAGACGGCGTCGCGCCCCTTCGACGCGAAGCGCAGCGGCTTCGTGCACGCGGAGGGGGCGGGGATCCTGGTGCTGGAGGAGCTGGAGTCGGCGCGGCGGCGCGGGGCGCCGATCCTGGCGGAGGTGGTGGGGTTCGGGATGAGCTCGGACGCCTTCCACGTGACCGCCCCGCCCGAGAACGGCGAGGGCGCCGTGCTCGCCATGCGGCGGGCGCTCCGCAGCGGGGGCGTGGCCCCGGAGGAGGTGGGATACGTGAACGCGCACGGCACCTCCACGCCGGTGGGCGACCTGGCGGAGACGCGCGCCATCCGCGCGGTGTTCGGGGCGCACGCCGACCGGCTGGCGGTCTCCTCCACCAAGTCCATGCTGGGGCACGCGCTGGGCGGGACGGCGGCCATCGAGGCGGGGCTCACGGTGATGACGCTGCGCGAGGGCGTGCTCCCCCCCACCATCAACCTCACCGACCCGGACCCGGAGTGCGACCTGGACTACGTCCCCAACACCGCCCGGCGCGCGGAGGTGGAGGTGGCGCTCTCCAACTCGTTCGGGTTCGGGGGTGCCAACAGCACGCTGGTGCTGCGGCGCTGGGACGGCGAGCCCGGCTGACGCCGGAGGGGCCGGGTGGAACGAGGAAGGGGGAGCCCGGCGGGCTCCCCCTT
>DATABU010000590.1:0-3053 GCA_036259415.1 Longimicrobiaceae bacterium | reverse complement strand
GCCGGCGCAGCGCGCGTGGCAGATCGGCGGCGCCGGCACGGTGCGCGGCCACGACGCGGCCTCGCTCCGGGGGGAGAGCTTCTGGCTGGCCCGCGGCGAGCTCACCCGCGGGAGCCCCGCGCTCCGGCTCGCCCTGTTCGGCGACGCCGGATGGGCGGGGGAGGGTGGCGACCTGCGGAGCGGCCGTCCGCTGCGCGGCGCGGGGTTCGGCGTCTCGCTGCTGGACAACCTGCTGCGGGTGGACCTGGCGCGGGGCGTCGGCGGGGGCGGCTGGCGGCTGCACCTCCGCGCGGGCGGGGGGCTCTGAGGGGCCTGCGCCCGCCCCGCACCCTGGACGTACCCTGGACCGAGCCGCCGCCCCTGGCCCGCATCCTGCTCAGCTTTCCGGCGTCCCAGGACCCCGGCCGGCGAGGCTCACCGAATGGAAATCACCGTGAACTGCAGGCTCGCGCAGGCGCTGGCGCGGGAGATCAGGGAAGCGAAGGAGGATCTCACCCGGCGCTGGCTGGAGCGGATCGCCGCGCGCGTCGCCCTCGACCCCAACCGCGTCTTCCCCACCGACGAGCTGCTGGACCACGTCCCGCTCCTGATGGTGGGGATCGCCGACTACCTGGAGGACCCGGGGCAGGAGATCAGCGCCGACATGCCGGTGGTGGGGAAGGCCATCGAGCTGGGCCAGCTGCGCTACTCGCAGGGGTTCGACGCCCACGAGATCCTGAAGGAGTACGAGATCCTGGGCGGCGTCCTCTTCGCCTTCCTGGCGCGGTCGGCGGACGGGATCGAGGAGCCCTGCACCCGCGGCGAGCTGCTGGCCTGCGCGCACCGCCTCTTCCGCGCGGTCGCCATCGTCCAGCAGTTCACCACCGGGCACTACCAGCGCCTCGCCGCCGAGCGGGTGCGCGAGCGCGAGAACCGGCTTCGCAGCTTCAACCGCATGGTCTCGCACGAGCTCAAGAACCGCATCGGCACGGTGCTGGGCGCCGCGCAGATGCTGCGGGAGGACTGGATCGCGGCGGACCCCGAGAAGCGGGCCCGCTTCTCGGGGATCGTGGCGAACAACGCCGAGGCGATGCAGGACGTCCTGCAGAACCTGATCGAGCTCTCCCGCCTGGACACCGACGTGCGCCTGCAGCGCAACGTCCTCCTCCCCGAGGCCGCGGCCGAGGTGGTCCGCCAGCTCCGCGAGATGGCGCAGTCGCGCGGGGTGGACGTGTGCGTGGAGGGCGAGCTGCCGCCGGTCGAGGTGAACGCGGCGGCGGTGGAGCTGTGCCTCTCCAACTACGTCTCCAACGCCATCAAGTACTCGGACCCGGCCCGGGAGGCGCGCTGGGTGCGCATCCGCGGCTACGTGGACGGCGATCACGCCGGCCCCGGGTGCGAGCTGGTGGTGGAGGTGTGCGACAACGGGCTGGGCGTCCCGGAGGAGGCCCGCGACCGGCTCTTCCAGCGCTTCTTCCGGGCGCACGGGGGGACGGTCACGGGGGTGGAGGGGACGGGGCTGGGGCTCAGCATCGTCCGCGAGACGGTGGAGTCGCTCGGCGGGCGCGCCTGGGCCTCCTTCCCGGGGGAGGGCTCGGTGTTCGCGCTGGCCTTCCCCTGCCGGCGGCTGGGTGAGCGCCGGGAGACGGAACGCGCGGGGGCCGAGCGGGGTTGAAATCGACCGCAGGCTTTCGGGCGCCCCGCGGCGCCCTTATCTTGGAGGCTCTTCCCCCGAAGTCTCAGCAGTTCTCAGATATCCCCGACCGATACGATGCTCCAGACCCCCCGCCCCGACCAGGGACGCCGGTCCACGCGCATAGAGGCGCTGAAGCGCGCCATCTCCGACCACGTCACCTACACGCTGGCGCTGGACCAGACCAGCGCGAACGCGCGCGACGTGTACATGAGCACCGCGTGGAGCGCCCGCGACCGCCTCGCCGAGCGCTGGGCCGCCACGCAGGCGGCCTACCGGCGCGACGACGTGAAGCGCGTCTACTATCTCTCGCTCGAGTTCCTCATGGGGCGCGCCCTGGGGAACGCCCTCGTCAACCTGGGCCTGGAGGGCGTCACCGCCGAGGCCCTGGCGGAGATGGGGTACGACCTGGACGCGCTGGAGGAGCGCGAGCCCGACGCCGGCCTCGGCAACGGCGGGCTGGGGCGCCTGGCGGCCTGCTACCTGGACTCCATGGCGACGCTGGAGATCCCGGGCTACGGCTACGGGATCCGCTACGAGCACGGGATCTTCAAGCAGCGCATAGACGCCGGGGGCCGGCAGGTGGAGATGCCGGACAACTGGCTCCACGACGAGAACCCCTGGGAGATCGCCCGGCCGGACCGCACCTACACGGTGAAGTTCTACGGCCACGTGGAGGCGGAGAAGGACGAGGCGGGGCGGGTGCACTTCCGCTGGGCGGGCACGAGCGACGTGCTGGCGATGGCGTACGACACCCCCATCCCCGGGTACTGCAACCACACCGTCAACACCCTGCGGCTCTGGGCGGCCAAGGCCACCGAGGAGTTCGACCTGGAGGGCTTCATCCGCGGCAACTACATCGCCGCGGTGGAGGCCAAGACGCAGACGGAGACCATCTCCAAGGTCCTCTACCCGCCCGACGACACGGGGCAGGGGAAGGAGCTGCGGCTGAAGCAGCAGTACTTCTTCGTCTCGGCGACGCTGCAGGACATCATGCGGCGGTACAAGCGGGAGCGGAAGACGTTCACGGACTTCCCGGACAAGGTCCAGATCCAGCTGAACGACACGCACCCGGCGGTGGCGATCCCGGAGCTGATGCGGCTGCTGATGGACGAGGAGGGGCTGGAGTGGAACGAGTCGTTCGACATCGCCCGCCGCGTCTTCGCCTACACGAACCACACGGTGCTGCCGGAGGCGCTGGAGACCTGGAGCCAGGAGCTCTTCGGGCGGCTGCTGCCGCGCCACCTGGAGATAATCCGCGAGATCGACCGGCGGCTGCGGGAGCGCATCCAGGACCGCTACCCGGGGGACGCGGCGCGCGTGGAGCGCATGGCCATCCTCTCGGGGGGCCAGGTGCGGATGGCGAGCCTGGCGATCGCCG
>DATABU010000589.1:0-6231 GCA_036259415.1 Longimicrobiaceae bacterium | reverse complement strand
ACCGTCTGGGTGGTGACCAGGCCGTTCTGCCTGGGGCCGCGGAAGTCGCTGAACTCGGAGTTGAGCGACTGGATGGCCTGCTGGACGACGGCGCTGGAGCCGTAGTCGGCGAAGTGGACGTCGCGGGCGAGGGCCATCCAGTACAGCTCCGCCATCTCGGCGGAGTTCTGCGGGCTGTCGATGCGGGGGGCGGGGGGCTGGGTGACGGCGTGGGTGTCGGGCCCCTCCAGGTCGAAGGCGAGGCCGGCCTGCGGGTTGGTCAGCTTCTTCCCGCCGGGGCCGAGGAGGACCTGCTCGAAGGCGGCGGAGTTGCGCGAGGCGAGGGCGGTGAGGAGCGACTGGTAGGAGGCGGGGAGGACGTCGCCCAGGGAGTCGTGCTGGAGCCCCTTGGAGTAGTTGGCGACGTACGGATAGTCGCACTCCTCCCCGTTGTTGAGGTGGTCGGGGTGCGGACGGTCGCGGGCGATGGACGCGGCCTGGTTGCGGATCGCCTGCGCCTGCTGGCGGCGGTCGGGGATGGGGACCACCAGGGGGAAGACGTTGAAGTTGTCGAAGATGGCCGTCCCGGGGTTCGATGTCGCTGGCTCGGTGCCCACCCCGAAGGTGATCTCGAGCCGGTCGAGCCGGACCGCGATCGAAACGTCGGCGAGGACGTTCCAGTCGCAGCCGTCGGGCGACGTCTCGAAGTAGGTGCGCCCGGCCCGCTCGCGGATCCGCCACCAGCGGTGCTGCGAAGCGCTGTAGGCGACGCTCGCGGCCGTATGCTTCGCTCCCGCCACCCAGTAGACGGCGAAGAGCTGGCCGTTGACCGTCTCCATCCCCAGCCGCTCGTCGTTGGAGTTCTCGTACTTGGCCTGCAGGTAGGTGAAGGAGCCGGGTGCGGGGTTGAGCGTCTGAAGCACCTCCAGCGACACCTGGGAGCCCCGGAGGTCGTGCAGGGCCATCGTGTAGTAGCCGGAGTAGTAGTAGTTGTCCGGGTCCGGCTCCGCCTCCACGCGCTGGTTGGTCTCGCGCGTGATGCCGTAGGAGCTCCAGACCGAGGTGTTCGTCTGGTTGTCGTTGAACGTGTCCCGGATCTCGAATGCCTTCGCCATCGTGCCCTCCTCGCTGGGGTTGCCGGTGCGGGGGGCCTGGCGCGGACGCGGCGAGGCCCCGGTCCGCGGCGCTGTGCCGCGGCGGGGCCTGTGTCGGCCGGTCTCTGGGTTGTCTGCCGGAGAGGAACGAAAAAAGCCCTCCCCGGGCGCTGTGCCGGGAAGGGCCTTGTCGGCCTGGTTTCGGGTTCTGTTTGGAAGCTACTCCTGCCCGGTCCGCCCGTCAACCCCCGTCTGCGGGGGGCGGGTCCGGTCCGCGCTCACTCGTCCTCCCCGTCCTCCCGGCCCGCGTCGCTCAGCTCGTCGAACTCGTCGTCGGAGAGCTCCACCCCCGCAGCGGCGACGTTCTCCTCCAGGTGCTTCACCCTGGACGTCCCGGGGATGGGGAGCATCACGGGCGAGCGGCGCAGCAGCCAGGCCAGCGCCACCTGCGACGGGGTGGCGCCCAGGCGCTCCGCGATGCGCGCGGCCGGGCCGCCCTCCTCCGCCAGCGGACCGGCCGCGAGCGGGTACCAGGGGATGAAGGCGATCCCCTCCCGGTCGCAGTAGTCCAGCGTCTCCTCCCACTCGCGGTCGGCCAGGTTGTAGCGGTTCTGCACCGAGACGATGGGCACGATCTCGCGGGCGCGGCGGATCTCCTCCACCCCCACCTCCGAGAGGCCCACGTGGCGGACCTTCCCCTCGTCGCGCAGCTCCGAGAAGGTCCCCACCTGGTCCTCCAGCGGGATCTCCGGGTCGATGCGGTGCAGCTGGTACAGGTCGACGTGGTCCAGCCGCAGCCGCTTCAGGCTTCCCTCGCACTGGCGGCGCAGGTGGCGGGGGTGGCCGTTGGTCTCCCACTTCCCCGGCCCCGGCCGCTCGAACCCCGACTTGGTGGCGATCACCAGCCCGGCCGGGTAGGGGTGCAGCGCCTCCGCAATCAGCTCCTCGCTGACGTTGGGGCCGTACGAGTCGGCCGTGTCGATCAGGTCCACCCCCAGCTCCACGGCGCGGCGGAGGACCCGCAGCGCCTCGCCGCGGTCGGCCGGGGGGCCCCAGACCCCCTCGCCGGTGATGCGCATGGCGCCGAAGCCCAGACGGTGCACGGGGAGGTCCCCGCCCAGGGTGAAGGTGCCCGCCCGGCGGGCGTCGGGGTTCGCGCGGCTCTCGGTCGGCATGTCGGTCCTGCGTTGGCGTGGTCGGCTCGGATCGGGGTCCGGTCCCGCCGCAGGATCCGTGCGTGCGCGCCGCGCCGGCGGGTCAGCGGGGGCGCGGCGGGGCCCCCCGGCGGCGGAGCACCTCCCAGATCCCGGGGTCCTCCGGCCCCAGCACCCACACCGAGAAGCCCCGCAGCCCGTGCCGGTCCACCAGCCCCAGCCGCGCCTCGAAGCTGCGCGCGTCCTCCACGAACACCCACTCCCAGGTGCCGCCCCGCTCGAACCGGGCGTACGACGCCTGCTGCTCCTCGTCCCACACCAGCCGGGCCCCGTTGCGCTCCACCAGCGCCATGGCCCGCGGCCAGCTCACCACCGCCGAGTACGAGCGCGCCATCTCCGGGGCGATGCGGTCCTCCTGCGAGGTGTACCAGTGCATCCCCCCGGTGATGATCCCCAGCGACAGCTTGCGCGCGGGGACGTGCTCCAGGAAGTGCTCCAGCACCCGCGTGATCCAGGGCATCCCGTGCTGCGGCCCCGGCGGGGTGCGGCGGGTGTGCTGGTTGTAGCTCATGATGGAGACGAAGTCGCCGATCTCGCCGATGGCCTTCAGGTCGTACCCCGCCCGCCAGTTCTCGAAGAGCCAGCGGTGGTACGCCGTGGGCCCGGCCAGCTCGTCGGGCCGGTGCACCACCGCCGCGCTCAGCCGGAAGCCGGCGGCGTGCAGCGCCCGGCCCAGCTCGCGGTAGAAGCGGGTGAAGGCGTCGCGGTCGGCCAGCGCCAGGTTCTCGAAGTCCACCTGGATCCCCCAGTGGCCGTGGCGGCGGCACAGCTCCACCAGCGAGGCCACCGCGCGGGCGCGGGCCTCGTCGCTCGCCAGGAAGCGGTGCAGCATCTCCTGGTCGAAGCCGGGGTTCACCACCAGCGGCATCACCGGGACGCCGCGCTCCCGCCCCAGGCGCACCACCCGGGGGTCCACCTCGCCCCACACCGTCCCGTGCTCGCTCACCGCGTAGCCGCCCGGCGCCACCACCGAGACCTGGTCCACGTTGCGGAGCAGGCTCTGCCAGCCGTCCTCGTTGTCGGTGTAGTAGAAGAGCCGCTCGGGCGCGCGCTGCGCCGCGGCGGGGGCGGGGAGGATCAGGACGAGGGCCACGAGGGCCCGGACCAGCGTCGAGCGCATCGTCGGGACGGGGTGCGGGGGTGCCGGGAACGGGTCGGGAGCGGGGATCATGGGCGCGCCCGGCCGCGGGTGCAAGCGCCCGCCGCACCGGAGCCGCCGGAGCGTGCCGCTGGCACGCTCCTCGCGGCGCCCGGCGGCGCCGGCAGCCCGTCCAGAACTCCAGACCCGGAGCCCCCCGATGCAACGCAAGCTGATCCCGTCCGCGCTCGGCCTCGCAGTGCTCGCGCTCACCGCGTGCGGCGGAGGCGAGCCGGAGCCGGGAGCCGAAGCCCCCGACGCCGGGACCGCCACGCCCACCGTCGAGACGCAGACGCCGCCGGCCGGCGGCGCCGGCGCGGTCCAGGCCGCCAACCTCCCGCCCGGCGTCACCCAGGCGATGGTGCAGGAGGGGCAGCAGATCTTCACGGGCGCGGGGATCTGCCAGACCTGCCACGGGCCCAGCGCGCAGGGCACGGCGCTCGCGCCGAACCTCACCGACGGCGAGTGGATCAACACCGACGGCAGCTACGACGGGATCGTCCAGGTGGTGACCAACGGCGTGCAGCAGCCCAAGCAGCACCCGGCGCCCATGCCGCCCAAGGGCGGGTCCAGCATCACCGACGAGCAGGTGCGGGCGGTGGCGGCGTACGTGTACGCGATCAGCCACCCGTCCTGAGCGTCTAGCTCGGGGGGCCGCTCCGGAGCCGGACGATACTGCCGTCCGTCTCCTGCGCGGGCTCCGGGAGCCAGGCCAAACTGCCGGCCTGTCTCCCTGCGCCGGGGGGAGCCTCGCGGGACTGCTGCGAGTCTCCCCCCGTACATTTTTTGGGGTACGGCTCGCGGGGTGGCGGAGTGGGGGGCGCGGGTGCATGTTGCAGCGGACCCGTGCTTCGCTCCCCCGAACCCTGCACCGTATGCGTCCCCATCCTCGTCAGTTCGGCCGCGTGCTCGCGGCGCTCGCACTCGCGGCCGCTCCCGCCTGCGCGGCGGGGCCGCCGGCCGCGCCGGCTCCCACTCCCACCCCCGCGGCTGCGGCAATGCCGGTTCCCATGGACAGCGTGGCGGAAGGCTACGTGAAGCTGGTGCTCGCGCTGGGGCAGCACGACGCCGACTACGTGGACGCGTACTACGGGCCGGCGGCGTGGCGGAGCGAGGCGGAGGCCGCGAGGCTGCCGCTCCCGGCCATCCGCGGGCGGGCGGCGGATCTGCGGGCGGCGGTGGCGGGGGTCCCCGAGGGGGGGCTTGACGCCATGCAGCGGCTGCGGCGGGAGTACCTGGACAAGCAGCTGCGCGCGCTGGAGGGGCGGCTGGACTTCCTGGAGGGGAAGCGCCTCTCCTTCGACCAGGAGTCGGCGGTGCTCTACGACGCCGCGGCGCCCTCGCACCCCGAGTCGTACTACCGGGGGCTGCTGGCGCAGCTGGACGGCGCGCTCCCCGGGACGGGGCCCGTGGCCGAGCGCTACGAGGCGTGGCGACGGCCCTTCGTGATCCCCCGCGAGCGGCTGGACACGGTGTTCAAGACCGCCATCGCCGCCTGTCGGGAGCGCACGGCGCCGCACCTGGAGCTCCCCGAGGGGGAGAGCTTCACGGTGGAGTACGTCACCGACAAGCCGTGGAGCGGCTACAACTGGTACCAGGGCGGCTACCGCAGCCTCATCCAGGTCAACACCGACCTCCCCGTCTTCATCGACCGCGCGGTGGACCTGGCCTGCCACGAGGGGTACCCGGGGCACCACGCCTACAACGCGCTGCTGGAGAAGAACCTGGTGCGCGACCGGGGGTGGGTGGAGTTCTCCGTGTACCCGCTCTTCAGCCCCCAGTCGCTGATCGCCGAGGGGAGCGCCAACTACGGCATCGCCATGGCCTTCCCCGGCGACGAGCGCACCGCCTTCGAGCGCGAGCGCCTCTTCCCGCTGGCCGGCATCGACCCCGCCCGCGCCGCCGAGTACTACCGGGTGCAGGGGCTCGCCGACCGCCTCTCCTACGCCGGCAACGAGGCCGCGCGCCGCTACCTGGACGGTCAGATCGACGCCGCGGCCGCCGCCGAGTGGCTCACCCGCTACGCGCTCATGGAGCCCGCCCGCGCCCAGCAGCGGGTGCGCTTCATCGACAAGTACCGCAGCTACGTCATCAACTACAACCTGGGGAAGGACCTGGTCCGGGAGTACGTGGAGCGCCGCGGCGGCGACGACCCCGCGCGCCGCTGGGAGGTCTTCGAGGAGCTGCTCTCCACCCCGCGCCTTCCCTCGGGGCTGCGGTAGCGGCCCGGCGCTCCGCGGTGGACCGGAGGGTGGCGGGCGGGGTGGCGCTGGCGGTCTACGCCGCGGCCATCCCCGCGGCGAACTGGCTGATCCGCAGCGCGGGGACGGTGGTGCTCCCGGACGGGACCCACCTGGCGCCGGTGGGCTTCGGGCTGCTGGCGCCCTCCGGCGTGTACGCGGCGGGCGTCTCGTTCGTGGCGCGCGACGTGGTGCAGCGCGCCGCCGGGCGGCGGCCGGCGCTGGCCGCCGTCGCGCTGGGGACGCTGCTCTCGGTGCTGGTGAGCCCGCAGCTGGCGCTGGCCTCCGGCTCCGCGTTCCTGGTCTCGGAGCTGGCCGACTTCGCGGTGTACACCCCGCTGCAGCGGCGGCGCTTCGTCCTGGCGGTGCTCCTCTCCGGCCTGGTGGGGAGCCTGGTGGACAGCGTCGTCTTCCTGGGGATCGCGGGGATCCCGCTGGCGGCCGCCCTCCCCGGGCTGCTGCTGGGGAAGCTGTGGGTGCAGCTCGGCGCGCTCCCCGTGGCGGCCTGGCTGCGCCGCCGCCTCCCTCCCGCCGACGCGTAGACGCAGGCGCCCCCGCCGGAATCC
>DATABU010000588.1:0-11285 GCA_036259415.1 Longimicrobiaceae bacterium | reverse complement strand
CTGCGCACCCGCGCCCGCACCGCCAGCGAGGTGGTCGCCCCGGCGCCCCGACTGGCGGAGCCCGGCGGGCCGGGCTACACTTGAGGCGGCGCTAGAACCCAGCGAGGAGCACGGCCACCGGCCCGGGGACACTCCGGCCGGTGTCCGGCTATTCGTACCCGATCAGGAAAACGACCATGTCCGACGCACCCCGCGTACGCTTCGCCCCCAGCCCCACGGGCTACCTGCACGTGGGCGGGGCGCGCACCGCGCTCTTCAACTGGCTCTTCGCCCGGGGCACCGGCGGCGCCTTCGTGCTGCGCATCGAGGACACCGACCGCGAGCGCTCCAGCGACGAGATGACGCAGGCCATCCTGGACGGGATGCGCTGGCTGGGGCTGGACTGGGACGAGGGGCCCCACCACCAGGCGGACGGTTTCGACCGGCACCGCGGGGACTGCCTGCGCCTGCTGGGCGAGGGGAAGGCGTACCGCTGCTTCTGCACGCCGGAGGAGCTGAAGGCGCGGCGCGAGGCGGCCGAGGGGGGGCAGGAGGAGTACCGGTACGACCGCGGGTGCCTGGCCGTGGCGCCGGAGGAGTCGGAGCGGCGCGCCGCCGGGGGCGAGGCGTTCACCCTGCGCTTCCGCGTCCCCGAGGGCGAGACCGCCTGGGACGACGTGGTGCACGGCCCCACCCGCTTCCGCAACGAGGACGTCGAGGACTTCATCATCCTCCGCTCCGACGGCACCCCCATCTACAACCTGGCGGTGGTCTCGGACGACGTGGAGATGCGCATCACCCACGTGATCCGCGGCGACGACCACCTCTCCAACACGCCCAAGCAGATCCTGCTCTACCGGGCGCTGGGGGCGCCGGTGCCGACCTTCGCGCACGTCCCCATGATCCTGGGGCCCGACGGGAAGCGCCTCTCCAAGCGGCACGGGGCCACCGCCGTGGGCGAGTACGCGTCGCAGGGGATCCTCCCCACCGCCATGGTCAACTTCCTCGCGCTCCTGGGGTGGAACCCGGGCGACGAGGAGGAGGTGATGCTTCCCTACGACCTGGTCGGCCGCTTCTCGCTGGAGCGCATCAACAAGAAGAGCGCGGTGTTCGACACCGACAAGCTGCTCTGGATGAACGGGCGGCACCTCTCCCTCACCCCCTCCGAGGAGCTGCTCGCGCTGGTCGCGCCGGAGCTGCAGCGGCGCGGCGTGGTGACGGAGCAGGAGCTGGCAGCGCGCCGCGACTGGCTCCGCGGGCTGGTGGACCTGCTCAAGACGCGCGGGCGCACCGTGGGAGAGCTCGCCGACCAGCTCGCCGCCTACCTGGCGCCGGAGCTGGAGTACGAGCCCGACGCGGCCGCGAAGCACTGGAAGGACGCCGACGCCGTCGCGGCCCGCCTGTCCGCCGCCCGCGACGCGCTCGACGCGACCGAGCCCTGGGAGCCCGCCGCCATCGAGGCGTCGCTGCGCGGAGTGGCGGAGCGGGAGGGGGTCGCGTTCGGCAAGGTCGTGCACCCGCTGCGGCTGGCGCTCACCGGCTCGTCCGCCAGCCCGGGGATCGACCTGGTGGTCGCCGCCGTGGGACGCGAGCTGGTTGCCCAAAGGTTGGACGCGGCGGTCGCGCGGCTTCGGTCCGCTACCGTACATCAAGATCGTTGACTTCCTCCGGGGCCTCTTCTAAGTTGCGACCAGTGAGGAGTTACGGCGGGAACGTAGGGCGCGGTCTGCTCCGTCCGTTCGTAGCAGCGGGGTGGGGCGGGGCACCTCCGGGGGCATTCGGCCCCCTGCGCACTTCCTCGGGATCCGGATCCACGCCCGCCACCACTAGGGGAGGCAGTCATGCCTGAACCACTGAGCAAGATCGAGAAGAGGATCCTCAACTACCTGGTTGACTACCTCAGGCAGCACACCTACCAGCCGAGCATCCGCGAGATCGGGAAGCGCTTCGGGATCAAGTCCACCAAGACCGTCTCCGAGCACCTCCAGGCCCTCGCCGACAAGGGATACATCGAGCGCGACGCCTCCCGCTCGCGGGGGGTGAAGATCCTGGGGATGAACCTGGCGCCGGACGTCGTCAGCATCCCCTCCTACGGCAAGATCGCCGCGGGACGCCCCGCGCTGCTGCGCGAGAACGTGCAGCAGGAGTTCGAGATCGACCGCAAGCTGGCCGGCTCGGCCGACACCTTCTTCCTGGAGGTGCACGGCGACAGCATGCAGGGGCTGGGGATCCTCCCGGGCGACATGGTGCTGGTGGAGCCCGTCGGGGAGAGCGAGATCGCCAACGGCGAGGTGGTCGCCGCGCGGGTGGACGGCGAGGCCACGGTGAAGCGCTACTTCGCCAACGGCGGCAAGGTGGTGCTGGAGCCCGCCAACACCAACTACGCCCCCATCCTGGTGCACGAGCACAACGACTTCGCGGTCCTGGGCCGCGTCACCGGCCTCTTCCGGCGCTTTACGCGCGACCACACGGAAGCTATCGTGACGGCATCGCACTGAGCGGTGCCCCGTACGTCCGCGGAGGGACCCCGGCGGCCGCCGGGGTCCCTTTCGCATTCCGGAGGGTGAAGATGCGCGCTTTCGCATGGATGCTGGCCCTGCTGCTGACGGCCCCGGCCGCCCTCGCCGGCCAGGCGGTGCAGGGGAGGCTCCTGGCCTCGCCGGGGGGCGAGCCGGTGCCGGGCGCGCTGGTCTCGCTGCTGGACGCGAGGGGGAGCGCCGTGGACACCGCCCAGTCGGACGCGGGCGGGCGCTTCGACCTGGCCGCCCGGCGCGCCGGCGAGTACCGCGTGCGCGCCGAGCGCGTGGGCTACGCCACCGCCGTCTCCCCCCTGTTCCCGCTGGAGGCGGGCGAGACGCTGGAGCTGCGGCTGGATGCGGCGCCCTCCGCCTCCATGCTGGAGGGGCTGGAGGTGACGGCGCCCGACCGGGAGTGCGTGGTGGACCCGCGGGGCGGAGGGCGGACCGCGGCCGTGTGGGACGAGGCGCGCAAGTCGCTGGAGCTGGCGGAGTACGCCCGCGGCCGCGAGACCTTCAACTTCACCCTGCGCACCTTCCAGAGGGAGCTGGAGCCGGGCTCGATGGTGGTGCGGAACCAGACCTCCTCCACCGGGACCGCCCGCACCGCCACCCCGTACGTGAGCCTCCCCGCCGAGGACCTGGCCGCCCGCGGCTACGTCCGCGCCGACGGGGAGGGGACCGTGTTCTACAGCCCCGACGCGCGGGTCCTCCTCTCCGACGTGTTCCTGGACAGCCACTGCTTCCGGCTGGAGCCGGGCCGCGCCAGCCACACGGGGCTGGTGGGGCTGGCCTTCGAGCCGGTCCGCGGCCAGCGGCTCCCGGACGTGCGCGGGGTGCTCTGGCTGGACCCCGCCAGCGCCGAGCTCCGCTCCCTCGACTTCAGCTACACCGGCCTCCGCGGCGACATCGCCGGCAGGGGCGACTGGGGCGGGCGGCTGGAGTTCGAGCGCCTCCCCGACGGCTCGGTCATCGTGCGGCGCTGGAGCCTGCGCATGCCGCTGGTGGGGCGGGTTGCCTCGGCGGGGGGGAGCCTGCACACCGGCCCGCGCACCGAGGTCGTGGCGGTGCGCGAGGAGGGGGCGGAGGTGGTGTCGGTCGCGCTGGCCTCCGGACGGATGGCCCGCGCGAGCACCGAGGCGGCCGTGCGCGGCGAGGTGTTCGACAGCACCCGGAGCCGTCCGCTCGCCGGGGCCGCGGTGTTCCTGGCCGGCACCCCGTACGCCGCCACGGCGGACGGGGCGGGGCGCTTCACGCTCGCGGGGGTGCCGGAGGGCCGCTACGCCCTGGCATTCACCCACCCCCGCCTGGACTCGCTCGCCTACACGCCGGAGCCGGTTCCGGTGACCGTGGGCGCCACCGGCGAGGTGTCCGCCGCGCTGGCGATCCCGCGCGGCGCCGCGGCGCGGGTGGCGGACGTCCCGGCCCCCGTGGCCGCGGACACCGGCGTGGTCCGGCTGGAGGGGATCACGGTGACCGCCGAGCGGGAGGCCCGGATTCTCACGGCGACCGGGTTCTACGACCGGCAGCGCACCGGCACCGGCACCTTCCTGAACGCCGCCGAGATCGCGCGGCGCGACAAGGCCCGCGTCTCCGACCTGGTGCAGGGGATCCGGGGGATCTACGGCCGGCCGGCGGGGATCGGCGGGCGGGTGTACACCACCCGGCGCTTCGGGGAGCCCTGCTACGTCCCCGTCTACCTGGACGGGATCCTGGTCCAGGGCGGGGCGCTGGAGCGCCTCACCCCGGGGCAGATCGCCGCCGTCGAGGTCTACGAGGGATCGGAGACGCCGGCCCGCTTCATCGCCTGCCACAGCTGCGACGCGGTCTGCGGCGCCATCGTGGTCTGGACCAAGGGTGCGGCCAGCTAGCGGCGCCGGCTCCGGGGCGGGCGCCGCCGACCCGGAGGACGAGCGGTGGATGCGCCTGGCGCTGGAGGAGGCCGCGGCGGCCGAGGCGCGGGGGGAGGTGCCCGTGGGCGCGGTGGTGGTCCGCGGGGGAGAGCTGGTCGCCGCCGGCCACAACCTCACCCACACGCTGCAGGACCCCAGCGCCCACGCGGAGATGGTCGCCATCCGCCGCGCCGCCGAGGCGACGGGGCACTGGCGGCTGCTGGACTGCACGCTGTACGTGACGCTGGAGCCGTGCGCCATGTGCTCGGGCGCCATCGTGCTGGCCCGCATCCCCCGGCTGGTGTACGGCGCCGCCGACCCCAAGGCCGGGATGTCGGGCTCGCTCGGGAACCTGGTGCAGCACCCGAAGCTCAACCATCGCGTGGAGCTGGTGACCGGGGTGCTGGAGCGGGAGTGCGCCGACGTGCTGCGCGCCTTCTTCCGGGCACGGCGGAAGAAGCCCTCGACGAAGCAGCAGACGGATTGAGGTGTGCTCCGCCGGTGCCAGGATGAGCGTGTCCCGAACAATGCCTGTCCCGTGTGGCCCGCGTCAGCTCGGGCCGGCCTGGAGCGCTGGACGGCTCACGTCGCCGCGAGTTCCCCGTCTGGATCGATCGCGGAATGCCTTGGCCGAGAACATCTCGCCCTGAATGCTGATCGCAACGACGACCTGACCGTCCGACAGGCCCGGGATGTCGTCTTCGCTTCGCAAGAAGTAATAGGTCGCGCCTGCCTTGACCCGGTTGACCTGAAGGTAGATTCCGGTCTCCAGACCCCAGAAGACTTCCTGATCGGAATGGAGTAGTGCGCTCTTCAATGGGTCGTGCTGCTTGGTGGCAATGTCTCCGAACAGCTGCCGGTAGGCGACGCCGATTTCCATCCCCAAGGAGAGATCGTTGCTGCCGGCCACGCGTTGATGCAGGAAGTCGTGGTACAACAGCGCCCCCAGGCCGACTATGGCAGTCGAGATCGCAGAGTCAGCGCTGCCTACGGCGGTGGGTGGAACGAGCGAGTCGGGGATCTGCCACCGGGCGGAGGAGAGGCTACCGTACATGTGCAGATCTGCACGGCTTACATAACTCCGGAGCGAGGAGCCTCCCCCGGTGCCGAACAGGCGAGTCGGTGCGTCGAACACCCGGATGTCGAAGAGGGCGGCATTGATGCCTCTTCCAGAGCCCACGACTGGAGCCAGGAGGCTGGAGCCGAAACCTTCGCGGACCGACTCATCGCCCGAAGCAACGTTCATCAGCGCGGTGATATCGTGAGCACTCGTTGCCATCGCGAGGCCGAGGGCGCCGTTCGCGTTCGAGAACCCTTCGGCCTTTCCGACAGCGTTCTTTATGCTGCCGTCGGCGAAGAAGGTGACCATGATGGAGTCGCGCTCTACCCTCTGCACATGCGAGTGGACAAGCGTTTGGCCGGCGGCTCCGGTCGACGAGACGGCTAGTCCGAGCACGCTGACGAACAGAATCCTCGGGGGAATGAGCATTGGTTCCTCCATGCACTGTCAGGTGAGGGATCTGACCCCCGGCGGGGTCGACGGTGAGCGCACGAGACCTGGTCACCGTCCGCTTCGAGGAGAGCCTTTGTGGTGATGGATCCACCGGAGTCGCCCCTAGTCGCCGTGGAGTGAGAGCCGGGCCCTGGGCCAGCCTCGAACCACTTCACGTATTCGATGGACGAACCGTCCGGTGTTCTCAGACCGCGGCGAGGCGTTCGGCGATGGACGGAATCGGCCCGCGTCCGATCAGGTCTCGACCGGCGACGACGCTTGCCGCCATCCAGTGGATCATGGCGGCCCGGCCATTTCCCAGTCGCCTGCGCCGTGGATCCCCGCGCGGGGCTGCCGGTTCGTTGACACCCCCCCGCGCGCGTGAGTAAGTTCCCCCTCCCACCACGCAGCCGACCCCGACGCCCGGACCATGGCCGACCCCCAGAGACAGAGGTTGATGGACGCCCCCGCGGTCGAGCGCACGCTGGAGCGCATGGCGCGGGAGGTCCTGGAGATGGCGGGCGGCACCGAGGGTCTCGCCATCATCGGCATCCACCGGCGCGGGGTGCACCTGGCCGACCGCCTCGCCGCGGCCATCGCGCGCGAGCGGGGCGAGGAGGTCCCCACCGGCACCCTGGACATCACGCTCTACCGCGACGACCTGATGACGGTCGGCCCGCGGCCGGTGGTGGGCCCCTCGGCGCTCCCGGACGGCGGGATCGACGAGCGCGTGGTGGTGATCGTGGACGACGTGCTCTACACCGGGCGCACCGTGCGCGCCGCGCTGGACGAGCTGGCCGACTTCGGCCGGCCCCGGCGGACGCTGCTCTGCGTGCTGGTGGACCGCGGCGGGCGCGAGCTCCCCATCCAGCCCGACGTGGTGGGCGAGCGGGTGGAGGTCCCCGCCGGCGGGCGCGTGGAGGTCCTGGTCCCCGAGCTGGACGGGGAGCTGGGCGTGGAGGTGCTCGGCGGGAGCCGGGGCTGATGGCGCATCCCTCGGGGCCCTACCTCGGCAAGGACCTGCTGGGGCTGGAGGAGCTCTCAGCCGAGCAGATCACGGCCATCCTCGACACCGCCGAGCCGTTCAAGGAGATCTCCGAGCGTCCCATCAAGAAGACGCCGGTCCTCCGCGGCAAGACCATCGTCAACGCCTTCTTCGAGAACTCCACCCGCACCCGCATCTCCTTCGAGTTCGCCGAGAAGCGGCTCTCGGCCGACACGGTGAACTTCGCCGCCGGGGGGTCCTCCGTCTCCAAGGGAGAGACGCTGGTGGACACCGCGCGGAACCTGGAGGCCATGCGCATCGACATGGTGGTGATCCGCCACGGCGCCTCCGGCGCGGCACGCTTCCTGGGCGAGCGGATCGCCTCCAACGTGGTCAACGCCGGCGACGGGCGGCACGAGCACCCCACCCAGGCGCTCCTGGACATCCTCACCCTCCGCGACCACTTCCGGCGCATCGCCGGGCTCCGGGTGTGCATCGTGGGCGACGTGCTCCACTCCCGCGTGGCCCGCTCCAACCTCTGGGGACTCAGGAAGCTGGGCGCCGAGGTGGGCGTCTGCGGCCCGCTCACCCTGCTCCCGCGCGACGTGGCGGAGATGGGGGTGACGGTGTTCCGGCGAATCGAGGAGGCGATCGAGTGGGCCGACGCCCTGAACGTCCTCCGGCTCCAGCTGGAGCGCATGCAGGCCGGCTTCATCCCCTCGCTGCGCGAGTACAACCGCGTGTTCGGGGTGACCAGCGCCCGGCTGGCGCGGGCGCCCCGCGACGTGCTCATCATGCACCCGGGGCCCATGAACCGCGGCGTGGAGATCGACAGCGACGTGGCCGACGGGCCGCATTCGGTGATCCTGCAGCAGGTGACCAACGGGGTCGCCGTACGCATGGCGGTGCTCTACCTCCTGGCCGGGGGGGCGCCGGAAAAGGCAGAGGCCGCGAAGGGGGGAGCGGAGTGAGGCCGATCCTGATCCGCGGCGGGCGGGTGGTGGACCCCTCGCAGAGGATGGACGCGACGCTGGACGTGCTCCTGCACGAGGGGGCGGTGGCGGAGCTGGGCGAGCGGCTGGACGCCCCCGAGGGCGCCGAGGTCGTGGAGGCGGCGGGGCTGGTGGTATGCCCGGGGCTGATCGACGTGCACGTGCACCTGCGCGAGCCGGGGCAGGAGCACAAGGAGACCATCGCCAGCGGGGCGCGGGCCGCCGCGGCGGGCGGGTTCACCGCCGTGGTCGCCATGCCCAACACCGACCCGCCCATCGACAACCCCGCTTCCGTGGGCTTCGTGCGGGCAGAGGGTCTGCGGGCCGGCGCCGCGCGCGTCTACCCCGGCGGCGCCATCACGGTCGGGCAGAAGGGCGAGCAGCTCGCCGAGATGGGGGAGCTGGTGGACGCCGGGGCCGTGACGGTCACCGACGACGGCCGCCCGGTGATGAACGCCGGGATCATGCGCATGGCGCTGGAGTACGCGCAGACCTTCGACCTCCCGGTGGCGGTGCACGAGGAGGATCTGGCGCTCTCCCGCGGCGGCTCCATGAACGAGGGGCTGATCGCCACGCGGCTGGGGCTCACCGGGATCCCCAACGCGGCCGAGGACGTGATGATCGCCCGCGACCTGCTGCTGGCGGAGCTCACCGGCGGGCGCCTGCACGTGCAGCACGTCTCCACCCGGCGCGGCGTGGAGATGATCCGGGCGGCCCGGGCCCGCGGGGTGCGCGTCACCGCCGAGGCGACGCCGCACCACTTCACCCTCACGGACGCCGCGGTGGAGTCGTACCGCACCGACGCCAAGATGAACCCCCCGCTCCGCTCCGAGGCCGACCGCGACGCCGTGGTGGAGGGGGTGCGCGACGGGACGCTGGACGTGATCGCCACCGACCACGCGCCGCACCACTACGACGAGAAGGAGCGGGCGTTCGAGGACGCTCCCAACGGTATCGTCGGGCTGGAGACGGCGCTGGGGCTGGCGCTCACCGAGCTGGTGGGGAAGGGCGTGCTCGACCTCCCCACGCTGGTGGAGCGGATGAGCTGCGCCCCCGCCCGCGCGATGTCACTCCCCGGCGGGACGCTGCGCCGCGGCTCCCCCGCCGACGTCACCCTCTTCCACCCCGACGCTCCCTGGACCGTGGACCCCGCGCGCTTCCTCTCCATGAGCCGCAACACCCCCTTCCGCGGCTGGAAGCTGCGGGGACGGCCGGTGCGCACGGTCGTGGGGGGGAGGACGGTGTGGGAGGAGGAGGCCGGATGAGCTGGACGGGCGGCGCCGTCCCCCCCGCGCGGCGGCCGGACCTCCGCGGCTTCTGCGGGGGCGCCTTCCCCTGGCCGCTGGTGAGCGAGCTGGCCGACGGCCGCGAGGTGACGGCGTGCTACCTGGTGCACGACAAGCAGCGCCGGGAGACGCGCGCCGCGAAGCCTTTCCTGCAGCTCACCCTGGGCGACCGGACGGGGACCGTCTCCGCCATGGTGTGGGACGACGCGGAGCGGCTGGACGCGCTCCTCGCCCCGGACGACGTGATCGGGGTGCGGGGGCGGGTGGGCTCGTACAACGACCGCCTCCAGGTGACGGTGGTCTCCGCCGAGCCGCTGGCGGTGGGCGACGACGACCTGGCCTGGTTCCTCCCCTGCTGCCCGCGCGACCGGGACGCGCTCTCGAAGGAGCTGGACCGGCTGATCGCCACGGTGGAGGACCGGCCGCTGCGGGCGCTGCTGGAGCGCTGCCTGGGGCGGCGCACGGCGATGGGCCGCACCTTCCGCATCCACCCGGCGGCGAAGCGGAACCACCACGCCTACCTGGGCGGGCTGATGGAGCACTCGCTTTCCGTCGCCCTGGCATGCGACCGGCTGGCGGCCCACTACATCGGCCAGGGAGCGCGCATCGACCGCGACCTGCTGATCGCCGGGGCGCTCCTGCACGACGTGGGGAAGGTGCGCGAGCTGAGCGCCAACCGGAGCTTCGGCTACACCGTGGAGGGGCAGCTCCTGGGGCACATCGTCCTGGGGATCCAGATCGTCGGCCGTGAGGCGGAGGGGATCCCCGGCCTCGCCCCGGAGCGCGTCCTGCTGGTGCAGCACCTCGTCGCCAGCCACCAGGGGCGGCTGGAGTGGGCGAGCCCCAAGGTGCCGCAGATGCTGGAAGCCATGGTCCTGCACTACGCGGACGACCTGGACTCCAAGATGAACCCGGCCATGACCCTGCTGACCGGCGTGGGCGAGGGGGAGTTCACCCCCTACGACCGCAACCTCGACCGGGCCCTCTTCAACCCCGCGCCCGCCGCCCTGGCGCGCGCCCCCGAGCTGGAGGCCGTCGCCCCCGAGACGGCGGCCGAAGTCGTGTTCGACCTCTTCCGCGGCTGACCTCGCCGCACCCTGCATCCCCGGAGTACCCGATGAACACACCCCCCGCCACCGACTCGCGCTCTGCCGTCGAGACGCTCACCCGGCAGCGCACCCGTCTCCAGGAGTGGCTCGCCCGCCTGGGCGACGTGGGCCCCGAGGTGCCGGCGCACGTCAGCGAGCGCGTCCGCCGCGACTACGAGGACCGGCTCCGCGCGGTGACCGAGGAGCTCGCCGGGCACCGCGACGCCCTGGCCGCGGAGCTGGACGACCGCCGCGCCGAGCTGGACGAGGCGGACGCCCTCCGCGCCTCCGCCGCCGACGACCTGGAGGAGGCGCGGCTGCGCCACCTGATCGGCGAGCTGGAGGACGGCGAATGGGAGGCGCGCCGCCCCGAGCTGGAGTCCGCCCTCTCCGGGGCCGAGGCCCGCGCCGGCGAGGTCCGCGCCGAGGTGGAGCGCCTGGACGCGCTCCTCCGCGACGTGGGCGAGCCCCGCGACGAGCCCGCCGCCGCCCCGGTGGAGGCCGCGGCTGAGCCCGATGCGGAGGCCGGTCCCGACGCCGAGCCCTGGGCCGCGGTCGAGGCGGCGGAGGAGCCGCTGCCGGTGGCGGAGTCGCCGCTCCCGTACCGCGACACCAGCGACGACACCATCCCCGAGTTCACGCCCTACGCCGCCGACGACCGGACCGGGGACGACGGGGGGGACGAGGACCTGGGGGTGGACCTCTCCTGGCTCGAGGAGGTGGAGCAGGTGTCCGCGACCGCGACCGTGGAGGCCGGGTCCCCCGCGGCGGCCGGTTCGGCCGAGGCGGAGGCCACCTCCGAGGACGACATCGCCTTCCTGGAGGAGCTGGACCGGGCCATCTCCTCGTCGCCGCGGGTGGCGCAGGCCGGCGCTCCCCCCGCCGACGGCGACCGCACGCTGGACCCGGACCGGGCCGGGATGCTGCTCTGCAAGGAGTGCGGCGCCATCAACGAGCCGCAGCTCTGGTACTGCGAGATCTGCGGCTCGGAGCTGTAGCCCGCACGCGCGAAGGCCCCACCCCCGGGGGGGAGGGGCCCGATGACCGGAGGCCCC
>DATABU010000587.1:0-2370 GCA_036259415.1 Longimicrobiaceae bacterium | reverse complement strand
CCCCCCCCGCCACCCGTCCCTCTCCCGACGTGCCATGATCCCCACCGACCCGCCCGCCGGCGACCCCCCGGCCGCGTTCCTCGACCCCCTCGGCGAGGCGGCCGCCGCGGCGCTCCGCGCGGAGACGGCGCAGCTCGCGCTCCGCGAGGGCGACCCGCTCTTCGCCGGCGCACCCCCCGGCGCCGCGCTCTACGTGGTGCGGAGCGGGCTGCTGCACGCCGTCGAGCCCGGCCCCGCCGGCACCGAGGCCCTGGTCCGCGCCATCGGCCCGGGCGAGGCGGTGGACGAGTTCCAGCTCCTCGCCGGGGCGGCGCGCCCGGTGACGGTGCGCGCGGCGCGGGACTCGGTGGTCGGCCGGGTGCCGGGCGAGGCCGTGGACCGGCTCGCGGAGGAGCACCCGGAGCTCCGCGGCCTCCTCCAGCGGCTCCACGGCCGGCAGCTCCTCTGCCGCATGCACACCCTGTTCGGCGCCTTCGACGCCAGGCTGCTTGACGACGTGGAGGCCACCGCCGACTGGGTCCACCTCGCCCGCGGGCGGCTCCTCTTCGAGCAGGACACGCCGGCGGAGGACGGCATCTACGTCGTCGTGAGCGGCCGGGTGCAGACGCTCCGCGTCGAGCGCGACGGCTCCACCCGCGTGGTCTGCGAGTCGGGGCGCGGCGAGGTGGCCGGGGAGCTGGCCTTCTTCGGCGTGCGGCGGCGGGAGGAGCGCGTCCAGGCGGTGCGCGACAGCGTGCTCGTGGGGTTCACCACCGAAGAGTTCGACCAGCTCTGCGCGCGCCAGCCCCAGCTCCTGCGGCGCGTCACCCGGGGGGTGGTGGAGCGCATGCACCGCGGAGCCCGCTCCGGGCCGGGGCGCGTGGTCAACGTCGCGGTGCTCCCGGCGAGCGCCGGAGCCCCCGTGGCCGAGTTCTGCAACCGGCTGATGGCCGCGCTGGGCGCGCACGGGCCCGTGCTCCGGCTGGACGCGGCCCTCGTGGACGCGCGCCTGGCGGAGGACGGGATCTCCCAGGCGTGGGACGGCTCCCCCGAGTGCCCCCGGCTCCTCTCCTGGCTGGAGGCGGAGGAGGCCGCGTACCGCTTCGTGGTCTACCAGGCCGAGCCCGGCCCCACCCCCTGGACCCGCCGCTGCATGCGCCAGGCGGACCGTGTGCTGCTGGTGGCCCGCGCGGACGACGACCCCGCCCCGGGCGAGGCCGAGCGCGCCCTGCTGGGGCTGGAGGGGCGCATCACCGACGCCCACGAGGTGCTCGTCCTGCTGCACCCGGACGGGACGCGGCTCCCCTCCGGGACCCGCCGCTGGCTGGAGGGCCGCCGGGTGGACGAGCACCTGCACCTGCGCTGGAGCGAGCCGGAGGACTTCGCGCGGCTGGCGCGCGTGCTGGCCGGCAGGGCGGTGGGCGTGGTGCTGGGCGGAGGCGGGGCGCGCGGGCTGGCGCACATCGGGGTGCTGCGGGCGCTGCGCGAGGCCGGCGTCCCCATCGACATGGTGGGCGGGACCAGCATGGGCGCCGCCGTCTCGGCGCAGCACGCCATGGGGTGGAGCCCGGACGAGATCCTGCGCATGAGCCGCCGCCTGTGGACGGAGGTGCGGCCTCACACCGCCTTCACCCTCCCCTTCCTCTCCATCATCAACCACCGCAAGGCCGAGGTCGGCGGGCGGATGGTTTACGGCGAGACGGAGATCGAGGACCTCTGGCTCCCCTACTTCTGCATCTCCAGCAACCTCGCCACCGCCGAGATGGTGGTGCACCGCAGCGGCCGGGTGCGGCACGCCGCGCTCGCCAGCGCCTGCCTCCCCGGCGCCGCCCTCCCCATGCTGCACGAGGGCAACCTCCTGGTGGACGGGGCGCTCATGAACAACGTCCCCGCCGACGTGATGCGGCAGCTGGGGTGCGGCACGGTGCTCGCCTCCGAGGTGTCGGTGGAGGACGACGCCGACTTCTCCTGCGAGCGCGTCCCCTCCACCTGGGAGGTGCTCCGCGGGCGCGCCCGCTTCCCCTCCATGATGGAGGTCGCCATGCGCGCCTCCATGCTGAACAGCATCCGCCACGAGCGGGAGGCGCTCCGCGACATCGACCTCTGCTTCCACCCGCCCATCGACGGCTACGGTCTGATGGACTTCACCCGCATGGACGAGATCGTGGAGGCCGGGTACACGCACGCCGCCGAGGCGCTGCGCGGGTGGAAGTGGAGCGGCCCCGCCGCCCCCGGCGCGCCCGGGCCGGCCCCGGAGCCCCTGGCCGTCCCCGCCTGACGGCCCCGGGATTGCAAACGAGGAGGGCGGGGGCCGGGGGGAGGGGGTTACGCCACGGCCGCCGATCTGGTGGCGTTCTACCAGATGCTCCTGAGCCTCGGGTCGCTGAACGG